>DAIODV010000056.1:4996-13633 GCA_036746615.1 Mycobacterium sp. | reverse complement strand
CAACGCAACCCGCCGCAAATACAGGTGCAGATCGTGCTCCCAGGTGACGCCGATTCCACCGTGCATCTGCACGCAACCCTGGACGATTTGCGGCGACATTTCCCCGACATACGATTTGGCGATGCTGGTCGACAAACCGGCGTCGGGCGCCCGAGCGGCCACGGCGGCTACCGCTGCGGCCGTCGTCGCCCGACATGCCTCCAACCACATCTTCATGTCTGCGAAGTGATGCTTGAGCGCTTGGTAGGACGCCAGCGGGCGGCCAAAGGTGTGCCGGTCCAAGGCCCACGCGACGGTGAAGTCGAAAACTGTTTGGAGAATGCCGGTTACTTCGGCGCACTGCAGCACCTGCGCGACTTGGCTTTGTAGGTCGATCAGTTCCGTGGTCTCGGCACCGGTGCCGACGGCGGCGCTGCGCTCGACCTCCACCCCGTTGAAATGGACGCGGGCGTACTGCTTGACCAGATCGACAGATTCCTGCGGCTCGATCTGCACCCCGGAGGCGTTGGTTGGAACCAAGAACTGACGCACGCCGTCTGCACCTTCTGGGCCTCGCGCCACCACCAGCAGCAGGTCGCTCTGGGCACCCGCCTCCACTCGATCTTTGACGCCGTCGATGCGGTAGCCGGAAGCGGTCACGGTGAAGGTCACCGTCGGCTGGTGCGGTGCCCACCCCTGCCCAGGCTCGTAGACGGCCCAGGAGGCCACCGTCTCGCCAGAGATCAACGCCTCGATCGTGGCCGCATGGGACTCGCACTCAGCGCAGCCGACCAGCGCCGCGAGCACGATGCTGACCGGGTACAGCGGGCCCGGCGCGACGGTTTTTCCGAGTTGCTCGGCGACCATCGCCAAGTCGGCGAGACCATCGTCGGAGACGCTGCCCCCGCCGAGCTCCTCGGGGACCAGCAAGCCAGTCCAACCCAGCTCAGCGGCGCGCCGCCACCAGTCCGGGTCGAACGAGATACCCGCGGCGTGCAGCTCCCGCACCTGGCTCAGCGGAACCTCTTTTTGGAGAAAAGCTTGAGTGGTGGAGGCGAAGAGTATCTTTTCGGGGGAATCGACGGCAGTCACGACGTTGCTACGGCCTTCCGTCCGATTCGATCCCAGTCGGAGTTCGCTGGTGCCCCCGATGGTACCAATGAGCAATACAGTAAGAGATACCGGAGTTCAGTCGATAATGACGTCGAGAAGCGGTAGCCGCCGTGGCTGAGACGGACGAACGGCCACAAGATTCCGACAAGGCGAAGGCGGACGCGCTCGCATTGGCGGAGGAAGCCGAGGCAGAAGCCGCCGAGGCAGAAGCGCTCGCGGCGGCGGCGCGCGCACGCGCCCGGGCCATCAAATTGCGGCGCGAGGCGGAGGCGGAGGCCCAGAAGAAGGCCGAGCAGACCGCCGAAGCCGCCGCGGAGACGCCCGAGACACCAGAGACTCCCGCGACGACGGAGCCTGCCGAGGAGGCACCGCCGGCCGACGAAACCCGCCGGCGGCTGCGAGTGCCTCACATAGCCGGATATTCCAGAGTGCTCACCGTGGCCGCTATCGTTGCCATCTGCGCTCTGCTCGGGACGAGCGGATGGCTGTGGTGGCATCACCACACCGTGGTAGCCGAACGGGATCGATCCGCAGCGTTCGTCGCAGCCGCCAAGCAAGGCGTGGTCAACCTGACGTCACTGGACTTCAACAAGGCCAAGGAAGATGTCCAGCGAGTGCTCGACAGCGCCACCGGCGAATTCCGGGACGACTTTGCCCGTCGCGCTGACGATTTCGAGTCGGTGGTAAAGGATTCCAAGGCGGTCACCGAGGGGTCGGTCGCGGCCACCGCGGTCGAGTCGGTGGGTAAGGACTCTGCCGTTGTCCTGGTGCTGGCCAACGAGCGCGTCACCAATTCAGCTGGCGCCAAAGACGATCCGCGGGCTTTCCGGTTCCGGGTTTCAGTGGTCCGCGACGGCGATCAACTGAAGATTTCGAAAGTTGAGTTCGTGTTATGAGTACCGAGGACAAGACGGAGGAGCGAACGGTCGACGACGTGTCGGAGGTGGAGGCCAGCGAAGGCGTCGAGATCGACAAGACCGAGGACGCCGCCGACGAAGCGCAGCCGGACGACGAGACAAGCACGCCTGACACGCCCGCGACCGTCGACGACGAGGCGGCACTCCGCCGGTGGGTCAAAGTTGTCCCGGTCGTTCTCGCGCTACTGCTCGTGGCCGCCGGCGCGCTGACGGCATGGCTGTACTTCACTCAGTATCGGCGTGACGAGCAGACCGACACCGCTGCCGCGCAAAGCGCGATCAACGCCGCGCGCGACGGAACCGTCGCACTGCTGTCCTACAAACCAGACACCCTCAACCAGGACTTCGCCGCTGCGAAATCCCATCTCACCGGGGATTTCCTGAACTACTACGACCAGTTCACCAAGCAGATCGTGACGCCGGCCGCCAAGGAAAAGTCGCTGACCACCACCGCTCAGGTGGTTGGTGCAGCGGCGTCCGAACTGCACCCGGATTCAGCGGTCGTGCTGCTCTTCGTCAACCAGGCCACCACCAGCAAAGACCGGCCCGACCCCGCGATGGCGGCGAGCAGCGTGCTGGTGTCGTTGACCAAAGTGCACGGCACCTGGCTGATCACCAAGTTCCAGCCGATCTGAGCTGACACCCAACGTCAGACGGCGAACGAGCGGCGAAGCACCTGAGCGTGCAGCGCCGTGCTTTCCCGGGAGACGACCCAGTCGGGCACCACGGAATCGAACCCGTGGAATGTGGCGGCGACAACGTGCAATTCGGTGTGCACGAAAGCGTGCAGCAGTCGGTTGGCGTAGTCGATGGCTTCGTCGCGGCAGGGGTCGATCTCCGCGCAACTGATGAACGCCGGCGGTAACCCCTCCAAGTTGGCTCGGTGGGCCGGTACGAATTGCGCCGTCGCTGCGCTGTGGCCGAGATAGTGGCCCCATGCGCGACTCACCGCTGGTCCGTTGAGTCCCGGCGTGCGCTGGAATTCTCGTCGCGACGGCGTCGCATCGGCATCGAGCATCGGCTGGTGCAGCACTTGGGCCAGGATCGGCGGACCCTCCTGGTCGAACATGCGCTGGGCCAATGCGGCGACCAACGCCGCGCCTGCGTCGCGGCCCATCACCACCACGCGGCTGCCGTCCGCACCGAGGCGGGCGCTGTTCTCGACGGCGTAGCGCAATGCTGCTTCGACGTCGTCGAGCGCTGCCGGGCACGGGTGCTCTGGCGCCAGCCGGTAGTCGACAGAGACGACAAGACAACCAGCCGCGCGGGCCAAGTCCACACAGTGCGCATGGTCGGTGTCCAGGTTGCCGGTCACGAAGCCGCCGCCGTGGGCATACAGCGCCAGCGGAGCTGCCGACTTGGTCAGGCCGCGGTACAGACGCAGCCCAAGGCGCCGATCCTCCGGACCAGCGATGGCGCGGTCTTCGATCTCGACACTGCCGGTGTCGACGGCCGCCGCGCGCTCTGCAGCCAGCCGGTCGGCACGCTCGCGTTCGACAGGAATCGACTCCGCGCGGAATTCCACGATGTCCAGGCCGGCTGCGGCGTCGCGCAGCGCCGGATCAAGCCGACCTAAATTTCTCGGCCCCCTCGACGTCGCGCGATCAGTCTCGGTCGTCATGCTCATCAACGTAAACCTGCGACTCCATGTGGTGAAAAATGCGGTAGTTTTCGCCGCGCTCAACCACCAGCCAGGTGATCCAACTGCTCCCGGTGTGCTCGACGTCGGATTCGCGTCCGGTGACGCTCCATCGGCTAAACACAATGCAGCGCGCGAAGCCGTCGGCGAGCAGATCGGCCGAGCGCAGCTCTGACGACACCGATGCGCACTTGAGCCGGCCGGCGACTCGTGCCCAATGCCGCTCGAGTTCATCGGCGCCGACGAGCGGCATCGCATACTCGTCGCCGATGTACACCGGCTGCGGTGTCTGGTCTACCCAGAGGCCGGCAACCCCGGCGAAATCGAGGGCCGACCACTTTGCGTCGTATTCAGCGACGAGCGCGGCCAGCCCGTCCGCCTGAGTCACTGTTCCCCGGACAGGGCCTTAACGCTCGGCGGCAACCCATACAGATCCATCGCGTTGCCACGCATGATCCGCTCCCGGTGCTCGGCGGGGAAACGGTTGATCGCGTAGGCCGGCGAGTCGTAGCTCCAGTGCGGATAGTCGGTCGAGAACATCAGATTGTCGCCGAGGTCCATCATTTCCAGATATTCCCGGAACGCTCGGACGTCGACGTCTTCCAGCGGCTGAGTCGTGAACCGAACGTGTTCGCGGACATACTCCGACGGCCGGCGCCGCACATGCGGTAGGTCGGCGCGGCGGGCTTCCCACATCCGGTCCATCCGCGACATCACCGGCATCGCCCAGGTGAAGCCACCCTCGATGAACACCAGTCGCAAATCGGGATGCCGATCGAAGGCACCGTCGAACACCAGGCTCATCAAATGCGATACGTACAGCAGCGGCCAGGAGGCGAAGAAATCGTGCCAATGCGCCGGATTACCGACAGGGTAAATCGGAATCAGCTCGAACGGGGTCTGCCCCATCAGGTGGGTGGCCACCGGAAGCCCGTTACGCGAAGCGGCCTCATAAAGCGGGTCGAAATGCGGGTTGCCGAAAGGAATTCCGCGGGTCTGCGGTGTCATCAGCACCTGCGCCATGTACGGATGACCGGCCCACCGCTCAACTTCGCGGGCCGCCTGCTCCGGCGTCTGTGCGCTGACGCTGATCGACCCGCGCCAACGGCCGTGCCAGTTGTTCTCGCCCAGCCAGACGTCGGCGAGCCAGTCGTTGTAGGTCGACTTCAGCACGTGCTCGGCCTGCGGCAACTGCGCGTCACACATCGGTTCCAGCGACGCGATGCTGACTCCGGCGTCAACAAGTAGTTGTTTGGCGGCGAAATCGGGATCGCTGCCTGCGACGCCGCCGCCGGGTGGCCACGAGTCCACGCGCAGCGACGACGTCTTGTACGAGTCTGGCGTGTCGTAGAAGTGCGGCACC
Organism: Mycobacterium sp.; assembly: GCA_036746615.1. GTDB lineage: Bacteria > Actinomycetota > Actinomycetes > Mycobacteriales > Mycobacteriaceae > Mycobacterium. Next base: position 8,622 of record DAIODV010000056.1, on the reverse strand, counting down.
GGATTGACCGCATTTCCGGTCGGCCAGATCTTGTCCACCCAGTCCGCGGGCGCGTAGGACTTGAGGACATCGGCCGACACAGGCAGCGGGTGGACGTCGGTGTCGACGATGGTGACCGCTATTTCGTCTTCCTGGCGAGTAGCCGGTTCGACCCGTTCGATCGTGGTCATCAGGCACGCTCCTTCACTGCAAGCCCGTAGAGCTCGCTGGCGTTTTGCCACAACACCTTGTCGCATTGTGCGCTGTCGAGACCCGCGGCCGCTACGTCCGGCGGGGAGGTCGACCAGTGCGGGTAGCTCGACCCGTACATCAGCAGATCGGCCTTGTCCGAGAACTCCATCCAGCGCTGCATCTGACCGACGTCGGTCGGCCCGTCGAACGCCGACGAACAGAACCGGACGTGGCCGGGCAAGTATTCACTGGGATAACGGTCCACCCACGGCGTCTGGTCGCGCATCGACAGCCAGAAGGTGTCCAGCCGCCACATCAGCGGGGTGAGGATGTCATAGCCGCCGTCGGCGAAGACGAACTTCAGGTCGGGGTGTCGGCCGAAGACACCCTCGATGATGAGCGTGGCCAGGTGGACGAAGTAGTTCAGCGGCATGAAGGCCGCGTAGCCGGGGTAGGTGTGCGCGTGGCCGGCGAATGTCGGCGGATAGTCGACACCGTTGCCGCCGTTGATGTGCACGACCACCGGAAGCCGGTGCGCGGCGGCGGCCTCCCAGATCGGCTCGAACATCGGTTTGCCGTACGGCTCGCGGGACTGCATCGGAACGCCGACCTGAACCAGCTTGGGATGTGCGGCGAGGCGCTCGATTTCGGCGACGGCGCCTTTGGGATCCTCAGGGTTGACCCGGATGGTCCCGCGGAAACGGCCGGTGGTGTCGGGCTCCAGCCATCGGTCGAGCAGCCAGTCATTGACCGCGGCGCAGATGCGGCTATTGAGCAGATAGTCGGCAATGTTGCCGCGAGTCAACGGGTTCAAGATGGCGTACTGCACACCGGCATCGTCGAACAAATGACGGGCAACGGTTTCGGGATCAGAACCCGGGTAATGCTCCCCGTATAGGTTGCGCCGGTAGTCCCCGCCCGGGGCTTGATACCACTGCTGTTCGACATCGGGAATCGCCCGCAGTCGGTGGGCTTCAGGCAGATAACGCCGGATTTCGGCGTTGTCGGCGAAATGCGGCTGAACATTGGTGTCGATGATGGTCATGCGGTCAGGTACACCTCGCCATCGCTGACGTCGACCTGGTAGGTACGGATGCGTCGCCGCGGATCGGCAAGGTTGCAGCCGGTGGTGATGTCGAATTCCCAGTTGTGCCAAGGGCATCGAACGACGTACCCGTCTCGGATGCGCCGCAACCCATCCGGTGCGTCGGGATCGGCTTCGTTCGTTCCGCCGATGTAACCCAGACACAACGGCGCACCCTCGTGCGAGCAGTAGTTGACGATCGCGTGCAGAGACCCCTGCACGTTGTACACGCCCACGCCGAACTTCCCGACATCGACCAGCTTCATCGTGCCCGGCGGCAACTCATCCAGCGAGCAGACCAATCGGCGCTTCAGCACGGCCGGATCACCGCCTTCCTGACAATGGCGCTGGTCAATACTGTCCCCGTTACGGTAAACACCACAAGACGTTGGGCTTCGTTGCTATTTATATTATGATAGCGATATTCGACACCTACCGGCTGCTCCAGGAGGAATGCTGGTGACGATCAGCGCCGAGTCGCATGGCGAACCCATCACGCTCGACACGACCGGAGAAACCAGTCCATACCCGTTCTTCGAGTACATGAGGCGCACCGATCCGGTCTGGCACGGCAGCCTCGCGGACCACTCGCAGATGCCCGAGGAACTACGGCCCGACGACGAGTGGGTCTTGTTCGGTTACGACGGTGTCTTTCAGGGTTTCCGCGATGACCGGATCTTCACCTCAGCCGCCTACGACAAGACGATCGGATTGGTGATGGGCCACACCATCTTGGCGATGGGCGGCAAAGAACATCACGACCATCGCAGCTTGGTGGCCAAGGCTTTTCGCGCCACAGCGCTGGAACGCTGGGAACCGTCGGTCATCGGGCCGGTATGCGATCAACTGGTCGACGAGATCAAAAACGACGAGCACGCCGATCTGGTGAAATCGCTGACGTTTGAATTTCCGACCCGCATCATCTCGACGCTGCTCGGACTGCCCAGTGAAGACCTTGATTTGTTCCGGCGGCTCTCGCTGGACCTGATCTCGATTCCCACCGATATCGTCGCAGGGTTGAACGCGGCAAACGAGTTGCACGACTACTTCCTCGACCAGGTCGAACAGCGGCGGCGCAAGCCGACCGACGACATCATCGGCGACCTGGTTGCCGCGGAAATCGACGGCGAGAAGCTCACCGACGAGGCCATTATCTCGTTCCTGCGCCTGCTGTTACCCGCCGGACTGGAGACCACCTATCGCTCGTCAGGCAATCTGCTCTACCTATTGCTCACCCATCCCGAGCAGTTGGCGATGATCTACCAGGACCGCTCACTGATTCCGGGTGCGATCGAAGAGGGGCTGCGCTACGAAACCCCGCTGACCATGGTCATGCGCACCACCACCGAAGACATCGAAATTGGCGGCAAGTCCATCCCGGCGGGCGCGCAGATCGACATGTGCATGGGGTCAGCCAACCGGGACGAGAGCCGCTGGACTGATGCCAACACATTCGACATCCGCCGGGAGCGCCAAGCACACATCGCCTTCGCCGGCGGCATCCACATGTGTCTCGGAATGCACTTGGCACGCTTGGAAACTCGGGTAATGCTGGATAGCTTGCTCGACCGCGTCGCGAACTTGGCCCTTGTGACCGATGACGACACCGGAGACGACGCGAGAATCGTCGGCCTCACGTTCCGCTCGCCCAACAAGCTTCCAGTCACCTTCACCCCGGTGTCATGAAAAGCCGGGCGGCGATTCTGCATGATGTCGGCGGCCCTTGGTCCATTGAGGAATTCGAGCTAGATCCCCCTCGTGCCGGCGAGGTTCTGGTCCAAATGGCCGCCGCCGGGTTGTGCCATTCCGACGACCACATCCTCAAAGGCGACATGGCAGCCCCCAATGAAGTCTTGCGCGCGATGGGGCTGCCCACCATGTTTCCCACCATCGGCGGCCACGAGGGCTCCGGCATCGTGCATGAAGTCGGCCCGGGTGTCACCGATTTCGAGCCTGGCGATCACGTGGTGATGTCATTCGTGGCTGTCTGCGGCCAATGTCGCTGGTGCGCAACCGGTATGGAGTACCTGTGTGATGCGGGCATCGGAACACTGACGCCGGGAATGCCCACCGACGGCACATTCCGCCACCACACCGGCGACGGAAAGGATCTCGGCCATCTGGCGAAGGTCGGCGCTTTTGCCGAACACACCGTCGTGTCAACGAATTCGATTGTGAAGATCGAGCGCAACCTGCCACTGGTGCCGAGCGCCCTGCTGTCGTGCGCCATTCCGACCGGCTACGGTTCAGTCGCGAACCGCTCCAATATGCGGGCGGGCGACACTGTAGTGGTCGTCGGTGTTGGCGGCATCGGCACCGGCGCGATCCTCGTCGTCATGATCGTCGGTGCCGTGTTCGCGCCGTGGCTCGG
>DAIODV010000056.1:0-4986 GCA_036746615.1 Mycobacterium sp. | reverse complement strand
CGTCGACCCGGTGGAGTTCAAGCAGAAGTCGGCGCTGCGGTTCGGCGCCACTCACACCGCCGCAACGGCCGCTGAGGCGCTGGACCTCGTCAGTGGTCTGACGTACGGGGTGATGGCCGACGCCGTCGTGGTCTCGCCGTCGCTGATCGCCCCCGAGGACGTGCGCGATGCGGTCAAACTCACCCGTAAGGGCGGCACATGCGTGCTCACCGGCATGACCTCGCAACTGACGCATTCGGTCAAGATCGACTTGCAGGATTTCATCCTCATGAACAAGACGCTGGCCGGCACCATATTCGGTTCGTGCAACGCAAGGTCAGACATCTACCGGCTCGCCAGGCTTTATGAGACTGGGCAGCTGCTGCTCGACGAGATGATCACCAAACGCTATCGCCTCGACGACATCAACGACGCGTACGCCGACCTGCTCAACGGTGAAATCGTCCGTGGTGTCATTGATTTCGGGGTTTCTTGACATTTCGACGCAATCGCTGCGTCTGACCATATGCATCGATTGGGCTATGCAACCCAAGCCCGCCGTCGGCGTGCACGACCTGGCCTGTGACCCAAGGCAATTCGAGGACACCGACGATCACGTCGGCTATATCGGCCGCTTCCCCGAGACGCCCTAACGCAGTGCGCTCGGTCAAGCCTTCCACCCAGCCGGGTAGCTGCTCCGCTTCGCTCAGCATCGGTGTGCGGGTCACGCCGGGACCGACGGCGTTTACCCGGATGCCGTAGCCGCCCCATTCCACAGCGGCGACCTTGATCAGCATGTTCAATCCCGCTTTGGACACGCAGTAAGCGCCCATATCCCGGTCGGCGACCGTTCCGCTGATGCTAGAAACCACAACGATCGATCCGCCGAGCTTCGCGTCGATCAAAGCCGCAGCGGCAGCCCGGATGGTCAGCCACGTGCCGGTGAGGTTGACAGCAAGCACCCGCTGCCATTGCACAACCGACTCCGCCAACAACGTGCCGGACGCGCCGATGCCCGCGCAGGCGACCACCCGCGTCGGCACACCGTGCTCGCGCACGGTCTGCTCCATTGCGGCGGCCACCGCCTCCGGATCGCTGATATCGCAATCGATGTCGCCGCCAGCTAGGTCCCACACCACGACATCATGGCCAGCGTCGCGCAACCGCCCCGCGGTCTCTTGCCCGATGCCCGACGCGCCGCCGGTTACCAGAGTGCTCACGTCGCGGGTCCGATCAGTTCGACGAGCACTCCGTCGGGTGCGGTGATGACCGCCATCGGGACCGTCGCGCCGGCCGGTGCCAGAACACTGATGCGACGCACGCCGTCGGTGAAACCCAAAGCGGCCAAACCGGACAGCGTTGCGTCGACGTCACGCTGCAAAGACAGCAGAAAGAATCCGTGCCGAACAGCCGGGGCTGGGGGCGGCGCGTCTTCGGCTCCCTCGAAGACCACGAGTTCGACGATGCCGGTGTCGGGGGCCTGCGGATCACCCAGGAATATCGACCGCAGCTGATCCGAGCGCGCCCCGAACAGTTCGGGCCAATCACCGCGGAATGTGTGATCGAAGAGCTCGGTGAGCCCCAACCCGTCTCGCCAGAAGCTCAACGATCGCTCGACATCGGCGGTGCAAATCGCAGCATGATGAACACCCAACACAGGTCTGCTCCCGCATCCTCAGCACGCACAAGTGACGAGGGTGAGTTTAGGAGCGGAGCCGTGCCGCCGACGCGGATTCGGTCTGAAGCGTCAGGGCGCCTGCTGGAGCTGGATGTCCGCTGTCTCTGGGTCCCGAGGTGGAAAATTGCAGGCCGGCTTATTGCTGGAGAGTTGGATCGTGCCCGCGAGAGTGTTCGGGTCCCACGTGCGGTGGGCGGCGATGGCGTCGTCAACGGTGGTACCGTCAGGACATTCCGCACCGTCGGTGGTGTCTAATACCCATTGCCCGTTCACCAAATTAGCCTGGCCCAACGCTTGTCCACCGGGCTCGCGGGCAGCCGTGGCACATCCATCGCCGCACGGGCTGAAGTACCACTGGTTGGTCACCTGCTTACCGTGGATCGTAAACGGCTGCATAGTGTTTGGGTTGATCTGAGTCTCGGTGTAGTGGCCGTCCGGCTGAAAGTCAGCGCCTGCGGGTGCGGCTAGTCCAAGAGCAAGACCGGCGAGAAAGCCGGTGGCGGCGATGCACCGTGCGAAAGCCATGACGTTAGTTCCTCCTACGAAGCCGTTCACGATATCCACTACCGGTGGGTTTATCATGGCAGATCCTCAGGCCGGTAGGTATTTGGCATTTGCGCCGGACTGTGTTTCCTAATCCGGGGTTTGCGTTTGCCTGCTGTTAACCCGGCTCAGTGGAGCTGGTAGCGAACCGGCAGGTGTTTGAGCCCGCCGACGAACGTCGTGGCGACGTACTGCGGAGCCCCCGTCAGCTCAATGGATTTCAGCCGCGGCAACAACTCGGTGAAGAAGCTGTTGACCTCCATACGGGCCAGTGCCGCGCCCAGGCAGAAGTGCACACCATAGCCGAATGCCAAGTGTTTGTTGGGATCACGGCCAACGTCGAAGCGGAATGGGTTTTCGAAGATGTCTTCGTCCCGATTGGCCGACACGTATGACAGCAGCACCGACTCCCCCGCCGCGATCGGCACGCCGCGCACCGTGGTGTCTTCGGCGGCGGTGCGCATGAATTCCTTCACCGGGGTGACCCAGCGGATCATCTCTTCGGTGGCCAGCGGCATCAGGTCGAGATTGTCGCGCAACCGCTGCAGCTGGTCCGGGTTCTCGACGAGCGCATGCAAACCGCCCGAGATTGTCGCGCTGGTGGTGTCGTGGCCGGCGGTGGCAACGATCAGGTAGTAGGACACCGTATCGATGTCGGACAGCGGCTCACCGTCGATGCGGGCGTTGGCAATAGCGGACGCGAGATCCTCGGTCGGGTGTTCGCGGCGCGCGGCGGTGACGCCGTTGAAGTACTGGAACATGTCGAACAACGCGGGAATTTGATCCTCGTTAGTGCTGCCGCGTTTGAACTCGCTGTCGTCGCTGCCGAACAGCTCCTGGGTGAGCTTGAGCATTCGGGGAAAGTCCGATTCGGGAATTCCCAACAGCGACATGATCACGTAGAGCGGGTAATTGACCGCGACCTCCTGCACGAAATCGCATTCGGGCCCTACCGCCAGCATCTTGTCAACGTAAATCTTGGCGAGCTCATCGACGCGAACCTTCAGCGCCCGCATCGCCTTTGGACGAAACCAGTCGGCGCCGATGGCCCGGACCACCCGGTGCTGCGGATCGTCGAGATGGATCAGGGTGCGCACCCCGGCGGCAGCCTGCAGCTCGTCGCCTTCGGTCGTCGTCAGGACCGGACGCGGCCAGTTGGTGAACAGCTCGTTGGCGCGCTCGATGTCCATGATGTCGGCGTGCTTGGTAATCGCCCAGAACGGCTTGTAATCCGGCACCTCGACCCAGGACACCGGCGCGTTGGCACGCAAATGTGTAAGCGCGGCATGCAACTTCGCCTCGTCGGCATACGCCATCGGATCCGCCAGGACCTTGGCAGCGTCATCCATCGTGGGCGTGCTCATCGGCAGCTCCTCACTGTCGCAATTCTTGTAGTACGGCGCTGATCGTGGCTTTGGAAGCAGTGCGCGGAAATGTCGGCATCATCCGGTCGATGACGCCGTCGCAGCGATCTTGTAGGGCAGCGGCGAGTTTGTCGTAGGTCGCGACTACCGCGAACGCGTCGAGGATCTCGTCGTCGATCTGCGCGTCCATGGCATCCCATTCACCCCGCTGTGAAAGCCGATGCAACTCCGTGGCGACATCGCCCCAACCGTGCAGCTCGAGGACCTTGCGATAGGCCGGCGTTGATCCGTAGAAAGCAATCTGCTTGCGGACACCGGCGGCGCCGAGGGCCAATTCGGCGTCGTCGTCGCCGGTCACCACGAAAACCGGACAGGCTACCTGGAATGCCCCCCGATCACGGCCGGACCGCTGCAGACCGCGCTGTACCGCAGGCAACGTCACCTCATGCAAATACCGCCGGGTCGTGAACGCATGAGCAAGCAGGCCGTCGGCAACCTCGCCGCACATCTCCGTCATCGATTCGCCCACAGCGGCGATGAAGATCTTCGGCGCCGAAAACGGTTGCGGCTCAGGGGTGAACATCGGCGTCATCAGCTTGTGCGTGTAAAATTCACCCTCGAACCGCAGCCGGGTGCCGTCCTTCCACGCTGACCAGATCGCATGCAGCGCTTGGACGAATTCGCGCATCCGAGCCACCGGATGACTCCAGGGCATACTGAACCGCTTTTCGATGTGCGGCTTGATCTGGGTACCCAGGCCAACGATGAAGCGGCCCTGCGAGTAGGTCTGCAGATCCCAACCGAGGTTGGCGACGATCATGGGGTTGCGCGCGAATGCCACAGCGATACTGGTACCGAGTTCCAGGCGCGTGGTGTGTTCGGCGGCCAACAACAACGGCAGAAATGGATCGTGGTTGATTTCGCCGGTCCAGCAGGCGTCGTAGCCTTGTTGCTCCTGGGCGCGCGCCAGCTCTGGCACGCGCGCGAGGTCGGTGAAAATGCCCCCGTCCACCTTGAGGCCCGAGGCAATGGCGGCGGTCATCCGCGCGCGCTCCGTCGCAGCTGGGAGCACTCAGACCTCATACTCGAAAAGCTACAGTAAGCTATTCGGTATGGTCAATGTCGCCTTCGGCGTGGCGGCAAAAGCCCTGCGACATCAGCTACTTCGCATCAATCTGCAGGCGGGCGTTGTCCCATGTCAGGATCCTGGCGTCCGGCACAAAACGCAGAAACACCTGCTTGGCGTAGTAGCCCTGAGCTGCCGCCGGCAAGCTGGTGACAGGCGGGCGGAACGCAGCGTATTTCTCGTTGACGGCAGCCTCGATCCGCGATATGGCCGACACATCCTCGACCACCTGGACGCGACCGGTCAGGTGCACGCCGCGCAGCTCGGTATACAGCTTCCCCGATTCGACAAGGAAC
>DAIODV010000055.1:0-14153 GCA_036746615.1 Mycobacterium sp. | reverse complement strand
CTCGGCGCTAGCCGGTCTACGAACCGTGAACCTCAACTCTGCTCTCCTGCCGCATAGGTTGCTGGGACGGGGTTGGAATCCTCTGGCTTCAGCCAGAGGAGGACGTCAAGAATTAGGAGTATCGCAGGGTACCGTTTCTGTCATGCAGAAAAAGGCGCCGCGGGTTGCGCCGCCGCAGTACCCGATCGAGTCGGTCGATAACGCGTTGAAGCTGCTGCTGTTGCTGGGAGAGCAGCCCGAGATCCGGTTGAGCGAGGCCACCCGGTATCTCGGTGTGGCGTCGTCGACCGCGCACCGGCTGCTGGCGATGCTGGCCTACCGCGGTTTCGTGCGCCAGGACCCGGCGTCCAAGGCGTATCTGCCCGGCCCGGCCTTGACCGGCGTGGCGTTTGCGATCTTCGGCCGCATCGACATCGCCGGAACCGTGACGCCGATCCTGCGGGACCTGAGCGAACGCCTGCGCGAGACGGTCCATGTCGGGATGCTCGACGGCGCCGCAGTCCGTTTCGTCGCCTCAGTGGAAGGCCCCGCCGCGGTGCGGGTGGCGTCCCGGCTGGGCCGCACCATGCCGGCGCACTGCACGTCGACGGGCAAGGCCATGCTGGCCCAGTTACCGCAAGCGGAATTGCGTCAGCTGCTGCCCGACGAAAACTTGGAAACCATCACCGACCGCTCGATCGCTAGTCGCGCCAAATTGGAGACCGAGCTGACTCGGATCCGTGAACAGGGCTACGCAGTCAACCGTGAGGAGAGCGAGGAAGGCGTCGCATCGGTGGCGGTGCCGATCCCCACCCAGGCGCCAGGGCTGCGGCTGGCGCTGAACGCCGCGGCCCCACAGCACCGGCTCACCCGTTCGCAGTACGCACCGGTCGCAGTGGCACTTACCAAGGCGGCCAAAGAGATTGGCGATCAGCTCGGTTGATCGAACCGGGCGACTTCACTGCGCCACGCCGCGTCGCTGGTGAATGCGGGCCCCAAATCGGGAAGGTCCTGCCAGTCCGCGTCGTCGATATCGCGCGGCGTGCCGCCGGCCGCGCGAATCTGCAATGACATCCGGGCCAGCGCATCGACGCTGATCGCTTGCAGCACAGCCTGTTGCACGGTGGCGGCTGCGCTGGTGATGCCGTGGCCGCGGCAGATCACCACCGGTGCGTTGCCCATCGCGGCCACCATTTCCTTGCCCAGCCGAGTGTTTCGGATCAGCACCGCGCGTTCATACACGGGCACGCCCCCGCGCGCGAGCCACGCCCCGGGAATGTCATAGGCCCCGTAGATCGGCCGGATCGTGATGCCCGCGAGATCGGCGGCGACGACGGCGGGCGGGTGCAAGTGCGCCACCGCCCGATGCTGCGGGTCGGCCAGCATCGTTTCGACGTGGATGGGAAGCTCGTTGGGAACCCGATACCCGTCCAATTCTCCGGGTGCGCCTGCGCTTCCGTCGAATTCGATCAGCCGGATATCGGTGGGCCGGGTGAACGCCACTCCGGTATCGGCATCACTGCGGCACCGGACCAGCAGCCGGTCGTCGTCCACCCGCAGGCTCAGATGACCCAGAATGCCGTCGACCAATCCACGCGCGGCGGCGACCCGGCAGGCCTGCGCGACCAATGCGCGTTCCTGATCGAGGTTCACAGCCCGAAACCGCCGTCGGGATGGATGGTTTCGCCGGTGATGCCGCGCGAGCGGTCGGAAGCCAAGAACACGAAACTCCACGCGTGATCCTCGGCGGTGAGTGCGACGTTCAGCGGTGTTCGCGCTTTGAGATCGCGCTCGCGGTTAGGGGCGTCGTCAAGGCGCTCAGTGTGCTGTCCCAGCGCGCTCAGGCCGCGCAGATCGGTGTTCAACGTGCCGCCCGGTGCCACACCGTTGACCCGGATCTGCGGTGCCAGCTCGTGGGCCAGCGTGCTGACCAGTCCGCGCACTGCGAACTTCGAGGACACGTACAGCACCCCGCCGCGTCCGGGATAGAACGACGACGCGGATTCCGCCAGCACGATCGAGGATCCGGTCTCGTTCTGCAGCGCCGGAACTGCTGCCTTGACTGAGAGCAGGTGGCTCAGCACGTTGGTCCGGAACATCTCATCGAAGGCTGACGGGAGGTCGTCGGCGTCGATGTCAGCGATTCCCTTGTAGAAGTCGAAGATTCCGACACAGTTCACCAGCGTGTCGAGTCCGTCGAAGGCGTCTACCGCGGTGGCCACGGCCAGGTCGTTGGCTGCGCTCGTGGTCGCATCGCCTTCGATCACCGGCATCTTCTTGAACTCGTGGCGGAGCGCGTCGCATTTGTCTGCATCTAGTTCGAGCACAGCGACTTTCGCATCTTGATCGCGGAACGCGTCGACGACGGCTCTGCCGATTCCGGATCCACCGCCGACGACAAGCGCGCGCTTGCCGTCCAGCCATTTGCTCATGGATCGACTCCCTGATCGGGTGGGTCGGGGAGCAGCGGGCCGTGTGTGTTGCCGACCATCGCCGTAAGCGTGCGGGCGTTCTGCCGCGTGAGCGCCTCGACCTCCAACGCATCAAGGCTGATGGATCGACCCGATTTGGGCGCGGCGATCAGCAGCCGCGACCCGTTGCGGGTATTGACGCGGCGCACAACGACTTCGGTGAATTCGTTTGCGATAGTGATCGATTCGTCATTCACAGAAACACCGCCAGGTTCTGCATCCTCAGGACCGATTCGTCGACGAGGATGGTTCGGCACGCGAGTTTGAGGTGATCACCGCACCACCGCAATACGTCTTGGCGACCGCACGACACCAGCGCGGCCTCGTTGACGTCGCCGCGACTGCGAAACAGCAGTTCCGCGGATTCGACATAGAGGTGTGCGTCATCGTCGCCGACGAACGTGCGCACGTTGGTGATGTAGTGCCGCATCCGCGAAGGCGGATCCTCGGTCCAGGCATGCTCGGTGGCGAATCGGGCCACCCGCCGGCTCAGCGAGTACTTGTCCTCGTCGAAGTGCGCCATGTCCGGCGAGGTGTCGAATCCGGCACCCAACGCGGTGGTGACCCGCACCGGCATCAGGTAACGGACGTCGTCGGTCAGGGTGTCCAGCCAGGCATCGTAGCGCTGAGCGTCGAGCAGGTAGGCTTCGTCGACCAGGAACTGATGCGCTTGAAGATGTCGAGTGTCGTTGAACGGCAGCGGCTTTCCGTGAGTCATGCCGTCTCCAAATGGTCGGCCCACAACCGGAGCAACGCGCGCTGGTTGTTTTCGTTGTAGCCGACCTGGGCGTGCCCAGGCCCGTGAAACGACCCTGGCGGTAGCGGGTCGACCACGGGGCGGTCGTCGGCGAGCAAACCCATCCGGCTGTTCAGCAGCAGCCGTCGAGCCATCGAGCCGCCGGCCGTGGTGGTCAGCGACACCCAGTTCTCCACGTCGTCCTGTTCGAACATGCCCGTCGATCCAAAGCACATCAGATACGCCTTGTAGGAATTCTTTTTGTACTCCGCTGGTGCCGCGGAGTCCACTGCGAACCACGAGCACACCTCGGTTTCGTTCTCGCTGATCGGCTGCCACAGCCGGATCGAAATGAACGGCAACACATCCTGGCCGTCAGCGCCGTCGAGCACCTTGGGCCAGTTGTGCACGAAACTGAGGTTCGGGAAACACGATGCGGCCGAGATCATGAACCCGTCCTCGCCGACCAGTTGCTGTTGCTCCGGCGTCCAGACGTGTTTGATCCGATCGATCATCTCCTCGGGGTAACCGACATAGCGCATGCGTTGGTCGAAGGTTCCCGGCGGAAGCTTGTACGTGGTTCCACCGCCGCAGTGCGCCCAGTAAGTCGCCCCGTCCTTGCGCTTCTGCGCCTTCGGTTCGCGGAAGAGACCGATCTCGACGATCGACGCATGGGTGTGCGGGGTGTGGTACATGTCGCCGGCGAAGTTCTCGGCGCCGATCTTCCAGTTGGCCTTGATTCGCCAGCGCTGCGGGCCGCGGACTTCGAGTCCGCCGCCGCTTTGCTTGGTGTAAAAGTCCAGATAGAACCGGAAGTCGCCGAGGAAGTCCTCCAGCGGCTGGGCACACGGGTCCATGTTGATGAAGAGCAGGCCGTTGTAGCTCGCGAAATTCGGTGCGGGAAGCAAGCTTTGGGCGCTCTTGGCGAACCCGTCGTCGCCGCCGTAGGCCTCCCGATGGAAGGGCAGACCGGTGAGCCGACCGTCATTGCGGTAGGTCCAGCCGTGGTAGGGGCAGCGGAAGTTGGAGGCGTTGCCCATCTCTGCGCGGCACACTTGCATGCCGCGGTGCAGGCACATATTGAACAATGCCCGAACCTCGCCGTTGGCGTCGCGGGTGATGATGAACGAGTCGTCGAGCACCCGGCGCACGACGTAGTCGCCGTCGTGAGGGATCTCGGATTCGTGTGCAACGAACAGCCACGCCTTGCTGAAAAGCCGCTCCTTTTCGAGTGCAAACAGCGCTTTGTCGTTGTAGATGTGCGCGGGGATCATCCCGCGACGGACGTTGTCGAGGAGGCTACGGTGATCGCCCATGACCGCCCAAACTGTTATCTGGTATGCAGAAAGTAATTCTGTTATCTAGAGAATGCCTGAACCGTGCGATGGAGTCAATACTTCTGATTAACGCCGGGTTAAGTCCCGGCGAATTGAGTTGTGGGTCATAGGTTTACGTGCGCCTTGGCCCTTGCTGTGAATTGACTGCCGGATTGGTGTCGGTAATTCCAGATCATCGACGCTTTCCGTACGGTCGAAAGCGTTTTGCGCTTGAGAAAGGATTGATGCCGTGGTTGAGGCGCCTCCACAAGGCCGTGTGCACAAGCGGGCTGACCGGTTGCTCGCCGTGATCGGGCGTCAGGAGTGGCTCGATCGGCCCAGTTATCGGCTCGAGCACCTGATCGCCCTTGGCTTCAACGCGCTGGGCCGCAGCCGGGATCGCGTCGCCAACACGCTCAATGGCGTGTGGTTGGGCCATCCGGTACACCCACCGCTGGCCTCGTTGACCAGCGGTGCGATCGGGACCACGGTCGGTTTGGATGCCATCAGCCTGCTGCCGGGCCGGCCCAAGTCCGAATTCCGCGACGCATCTCGCTTCGCGATGCGTGCACTGGGGCTGGGAATCCTGGCGAACTTGGGGTCCGCGGTCACCGGCGTTGCGGATTGGCAGCACACCCACGAGGAAGACCGCCGCGTCGGCTTGGTGCACGGCGCGTTGAACGGGCTGGCCACCGGCCTCTACATCATGTCGTGGTTGGATCGCCGCCGCGGCCGGCACGGCCGAGGGATCGTGACCAGCGCGCTCGGGTACGGGATCACCGCGAGCGCGAGCTATTTGGGCGGGGCTTTGGTGTTCGCCTCCGGTATCGGCATCGACCAATCCGGTGAGCGGTTGCGCACTGCGGACTGGACGCCAGTACTACCGGTGGAGTCGCTGAAAAACGGCAAGCCACAGCGCGTCGAGGTCGACGGGGTTGGGCTGGTGCTGTGTCGCACCGGCAACAACGGCGAGGTTGCGGCGTTCGGCGAGTTCTGCCCGCACCTGGCTGCCCCGATGAGTGACGGTTGGGTCGATCAAGGCCGGCTGGTGTGCCCCTGGCACGGTTCGCGGTTCGACCTCTGCTCAGGTGAAGTACTGCGCGGCCCGTCAGCGGCGCCGTTGCCGCGCTATGAGGCCAGGATCAACGACGGGATGATCGAGTTGCGCGGCCAGTCCTCCAGCGGCCAGCACTCGCTCCCTGCAGGGAAAGGAGTCGCTAAGTGAACGCCTACACCGTGTTGCAGGATCACCACACAGTGATCAAAGGGTTGGTCAAGAAGATCAGCTCGACCCCGGCTGTCGCACCCGAACGCCAGGAATACCTTGACGATCTGCTCGTCGAACTCGACATCCATTTCCGCATCGAGGACGACCTCTACTACCCGGCCCTGGCAGCCGCCAGCGATTTGGTTGCCGTCGCGCACGCCGAACACCGACAGGTCATCGATCAGCTCTCCGTGCTGCTGCGTACGTCGCCGACGGCACCGACCTACGACGACGAATGGCATTCGTTCGCAACGGTCTTGGAGGCGCATGCCGACGAGGAAGAGCGCGACATGATCCCGATGCCACCGCCGGTGAAGATCACCGACGCCGAGCTCGTCGAGCTGGGTGACAAAATGGCGTCCCGCATCGAGCAACTGCGTGAGTCGACTGCTTTCAAGCTGCGGGTGAAGGGCAGAAAGTCGCTACTGCGGGCTCTCTAGGGCCGCAAACCCGTTCAGCGGCGGCCGATTCCGGCCATCATGAGCGGTGTCTGCACCCGGTGGTCCTGGGCGAAGGCAACGGCCGCCGCGTCGGCGTCGTCAGGTGAGAGCAGGCCGGCGTCGACCACGGCGTCGCGCACGCTCTCAAACGAGAGCCTGAAGAAGTCGAAGCCTGTGGCGCGCGAGTCGATGATCAGCGCGCGGCCCTCGCCGCGAACGTCAGCCAGCCCGGCGGCGGCCATCTCGGAGACCAGGCGACGGCCGTACCGCGGCTCGAATCCGGCTTGCTGCATGAACGCGATGATGGCGTTGGCCACCCGCTGGAACCGCGGGTCGTCGTCCTCGAAACCGAAACCGGTCCAGTCGTAGTCTTCGATGACCATCCATCCGCCGGGGCGCAGTGCGGCCGCCAGGCGGTCGAGGATTTGTCGGCGCTCGGTCAGGTGCTCGAGTACCAAGCGGGCGTGCACCAAGTCGAACTCGCCTTGCGGTAGCTCGTCGGTCCGGAGGTCGACCTGCCGGACCTCGACGGCGTCGCCGGCGAGCGACTCGACGAAGCGGGTGTCGATATCGATCGCGAGCACGCTGGCGCCGCGAGCTGCCATCCAACCCACCAGCGAGCCGCCGCCGGCACCGACTTCCAGGCACCGCCAGCCCGAACCGAGGCCAAGACCGTCGAGCAGTCGTTGGCTTCCCGGATCCCACAGGCTCTCGATGCCCGCCAGCCGCGCCCGCTCCTGCGAGAACCCCTGGTCATAGATGTAGTCGCGTGGCATGGCACCACAGTATGGCGGATAGCCAACGGAAATCTCGCGAAGTGGTTGAGGGCAGCCGATTCTCGCATTAGCGTCATCGTTGATGAAGGCTGCAGCCAAGCCGGCCCACGCTGAGTCGCAACGCGCGATCAGTGCCCAGATCGCCCGCATCGCGGCCGATCACCAGGGCGGCGATAAGCGGCAGCCGCTGCTGGACTACCCGCCCTATCGCAGCAGCAGGCTGCGCCACCCGAAGTCTGCATTCGTTTTGGTCGACCCGGACGAGGTCGAGTGCTGGGCGCCGTGCTTCGGCCACCGCGATGTCGGCCCCCTGGACGCCGACCTCACCGCCGGCCATTCCGGCGAGCCCATCGGACAGCGCATCATCGTGACCGGGCGGTTGCTTGACGCGGCGGGTAAGCCGGTCGCGGGCCAACTCATCGAGATCTGGCAAGCCAATGCCGCCGGCCGGTATCACCACCAACTCGACCAGCACCCGGCGCCGATCGATCCGAACTTCACCGGCGCGGGCCGCTGCCTGACCGGGCCGGACGGAACCTATCGCTTCCTGACCATCAAGCCGGGCCCTTACCCGTGGCGTAATCACCAAAATGCTTGGCGGCCAGCGCATATCCACTTCTCGGTGTTCGGAACAGCTTTTACTGAACGCCTGGTCACCCAGATGTATTTTCCAGGCGATCCACTGCTCGGGTTAGATCCGATCTACCAGTCGGTCGCGGATCCCGTTGCGCGCCAACGGTTGATTGCCACCTATGACCATGAGCTGACCGAGCCCGAGTACGCCACCGGCTACCGGTGGGATATTGTCTTGGCTGGTGACCATGGCTGAATTAGCCTGCACCCCAGGGCAAACCGTCGGGCCATTTTTCCACTGTGCCTTGCCGTTCGCTGGTGACAGCACGTTGGTCGGCGAAGCGCAGTCCGGCGCGATCCGGTTGCATGGGACGGTTTACGACGGTGCCGGCGATGCCGTTCCCGACGCTCTCATCGAGGTGTGGCAGCGCGGAGCCGACGGCCGCGTCGTCCGGCAGGAGGGCTCGCTGCGGCGCGACGACGGGGTGTTCACCGGCTGGGGCCGATGCGCAACCGATGCCGCCGGCCGGTACAGCTTCACCACGGTGACACCCGGCGGGCGAGCGGCGTTCTTCGCCATCACCGTGTTTGCGCGTGGACTGCTGAACCGGCTTTTCACCCGCGCCTACCTGCCGGACGCCGACACCGATGGATTGTTGAGCGCCCTGGATGGCGCTCGCCGACAAACCCTGATGTGCACAGCCGAAAAAGGCGGATACCGCTTCGATATTCACCTGCAGGGGCTTAGCGAGACGGTGTTTCTGGCCTACAGCGGTGATTCGTAGATGAGCAACCTGTTGTGGCCGGGAGACGAGCGCGCCGGAGCGTTGATGTCCGACGCGACGTTGCTGGCGGCGATGGTGACGGTGGAATCGGCCTGGCTTGACGCGCTCGTGGCCGCGGGTCTGGCGCCGGAAGGCGCTGACCTGTCCGGCTTGGTGACCGCAGGCGACTGTGAGGTGTTGGCAGCTCAATCGGAGGACGGCGGCAACCCGGTGATCGGGCTGGTGGCACTGCTTCGCGACCGCGCGAGCGCGGAGGTGGGACAGTGGATTCACCGCGGCCTGACCAGCCAGGACGTGCTCGACACCGGCCTGATGCTGGCCACCCGGGCCGTCGTCGATGAGGTGAACTCGCAACTCGCCGAACAGATTTCAGACCTGTCGGCGCTGGCGGCGACTCACCGCGACACCAGGATGGTGGCGCGCACGCTGACCCAGCATGCGGTACCGACGACCTTCGGAGTCAAGGCGGCAACGTGGTGCAACGCCGTCGTCGACGCCTATCAACAACTCTGTGCGCTGAGCATCCCGGTGCAGATCGGCGGCGCGGGCGGCACGCTCGCGGCCGCAACGGAGTTGGCCGCGCTCGCCGGCCACGCCAACGCTGGCGCAATCGCGATGGAGCTGGTGCAAAACACTGCAGCGACTTTGGGTTTGGCTGTCCGGATGCCTTGGCACACGACCCGCGGGCCGGTGACCGCGATCGGCGATGCGTTGATCGGCTGCACCGACGCGTGGGGCCGCATCGCGTCCGACGTCGTGACACTGGCACGGCCGGAGATTGCCGAGCTGAGCGAGCCCGCATCATCAGGTCGCGGCGGATCGTCGAGCATGCCGCGCAAGCGAAACCCGGTGTTGTCCATCCTGATTCGCCGCGCGGCGATTTCCGCGCCGCCGCTGGGCGCGACATTGCACACCGCCGCCGCGCTGGCCAACGACGAACGCCCCGACGGCTCGTGGCATGCCGAATGGGAGACACTACGCATCCTTGCCCGGCGAACCGTTGTCGCTGCTTCCCAGTGCAGCGAACTGCTCGCCGGTCTGGAGATCCACCCGGCGAAGATGGCAAGCAACCTCGGGCGCGCCGACGTGCTCGGCGAGCAACGCCTCATCGCTGAGCTAGTCGGAAAAGCGCCGTCCGGCAGCTATTTCGGTGCGGACGACGCGTTGATCGACGAAAGCCTGGATCGTGCCAAGCGGATCGTCAAGGAACGGCCGTGAGTACCCCACGAATTCGCGGCTCGCATCCGGGCGGCTCACCGGCTCTTCCGCCGTTGGGGGTGGGGCCATCGTTGGGCACCTCCGTCGCGGTCCTGTGGTCGGGCGTGGCACGACGGCTAGCGGACATTTATCACGTCATCGGCTGGGACCTGCCGGGGCACGGCGCCAGCCCGCGGCCGATGGACGCCTTCACGATCGAAGAGCTTGCCGCGAGTGTCATCAAAGTCGTGGAAGGCAAGATCGGCCGACGGCCGTTCACCTATGCGGGTGTCTCGGTCGCCGGCGCGGTCGGACTTCAGCTGCTGCTGGGGCATCCGGAGCGCATCGTGTCTGCCGCGCTGATCTGCACAGCGGCGCGACTCGGCGACCCCGACGACTGGCAATCTCGGGCGAAGGTCGTTCGCAATGCCGGAACCGGCGAAGTGGTAGCACTGTCGATTCGCCGGTGGTTTGCTCCGGGCTTCTTCGAACGCGATCCCGCCTCAGCCCGGGCACTGCTGGATACTCTGCGCCGCGTCGACGACGACGGCTATGCACGCACCTGTGAGGCGCTCGCCGAGTTCGACGCCCGTCACCGCCTCGGCGAAATCGACACTCCGATCGTTGCTGTCGCTGGCGCCAACGACACTGCCACGCCGCCGGATTCGCTGCGCTACATCGCCAGCAACGTGACGCGCGGGCGGTTCATCGAGGTGGCGCAGGCCGCGCATTTGGCGCCGGCCGAGCAGCCGGACCGAATCGCCGACGTGTTGGCCAAGCTGAGGAGAGTGGGCGCGCGATGAGTGGTTACGACCGTGGCATGGCCGTACGCCGAGAAGTGCTCGGAGACGACTACGTCGAGCGGGCCGACGCTGCGGTCACCGAGTTCAATCGCGACTTTCAAACGCTGGTAACCGAATTCGCGTGGGGCGCTATCTGGACGCGGCCAGGCCTGGACCGTCGCAGCCGTTCGATGATCGCGTTGACCGCGCTGATCGCTCGTGGACGTGACGAGGAGCTCGCCGCGCATATCCGCGCCGCGCTGCGCAACGGACTGTCCCGAGACGAAATCAAAGAAGTTCTTCTGCAGACCGCAATCTATTGCAGCGTGCCGGATGCCAACAGCGCCTTCCGTATCGCGCAGGGCGTGTTAGACGACATCGACGTCGGGGCGTAGGTAGCACGGCGCTCTTGACGCCGATTAGCGAAGCTAGCGAATGTCAACTGGGTTGACGGTTCACAAAATTATGGTTGCTTCTGGTATTTACGAAGATGGATTGGGTAAAATTCTGCGCACGATGGACACGCTCCCGGACCTCGCAGAATTCGCCGTCGCGCGGCGTCGGCGGGGCTCTGGCCGGTAACCTGTCGATCTAACAGAAGGTCGGGGACAATGAGCAACACCGCCGGGACAGCAAAGCAACCTCTCGGTCGCCGCAGCGACGTATTGAGAGTGTTGAGGGGCGCCGAGGCCGCGATGAGCATCGCCGCGATCGCCGAAGAGTTGAATGTGCACCCCAACACCGTTCGCTTCCATCTCGACACTCTGCTCAGCACGGGCCGAGTGGAACAGGTCGAGTCGGAGCGCAAAGGGCCGGGCCGGCCGGCGCTGATGTTCCGTGCGACTCGGCGGATGGACCCCGGCGGCCCCCGGCATTATCAGCTGCTTGCCGAGATCCTCGCTGCGGGTCTTGGCGGCGATCAGGACGCCGCCGCCAGGGCGCTGTCTGCCGGTCGCGAGGCGGGTCTGCAGCTGGAACCGCCGCCTCGCACCACGGCTGGGCCGCCGGGCGCAGATGAATCGATCGAGCATCTGGTCGGTTTGCTCGACGAGCTCGGCTTTGACCCTGAGCGACGCGGTGACGATGAGCTGGGGCTGCGGAACTGCCCGTTTCTGGAATTGGCGGAAAGCCACAAGGACGTCATTTGTCCCGTCCATCTGGGGCTGATGCAGGGAGCGCTGGAAACCTGGGCGGCACCGGTTACCGCGGATCGGCTGGACGCCTTCGTCGAGCCCGATCTGTGTCTGGTGCATTTGACCCGCAAGACTTCGGCCACGTGAGGGCTGCGCCTGCTGTAGAAGTCGCGGTTGTCTTCATCTGGCTGGGCATGGTGCTGGCCATCTCGTTTCTGGAAGCGCCGCTGAAGTTCCGTGCTCCAAACGTCACGCTGCAGATCGGCCTCGGCATCGGCCGCCTCGTCTTTCGGGCACTCAACACCGTCGAGGTGGTTTTGGCGATCATCGTCTTGGTCGCCACCATCGCAAGCCCGCCGCGAACCGGCACGTCGGTGGCGTTGGCGGTCGCATTCGCCGCGTTGGCCTTGCAGATCGGGGCGGTACGGCCACGGTTGAATCGCCGGTCCGACCAAGTACTCGCCGGCCTCGATGCCCCGCGCTCGCGCGGACACTACGTCTACATCGGGCTGGAGACTGTCAAGGTGCTGGCATTGACCGCAGCCGGGATACTTCTACTATCGGGCTAATGGAATCGATCTCGCTGACCGACATGGCCTCCGAAAAGCTCGCCGAGGCGCGGCAAGCACATAGTGGACGGGCCGCACACACGATCCATGGTGGTCATGATCACGAACTGCGGCAGACGGTGCTTGCATTGCTTGCCGGGCGGGAACTGTCCGAACACGACAGTCCCGGGCAAGCGTCGCTGCAGGTGCTACAAGGCCACGTCCGGCTCACCGCCGGCGAAGACGAGTGGGACGGCAAGACCGGCGATTACGTCGTAATCCCGCCGCAGCGGCACTCGCTCCAGGCTGTCGACGATTCAGTGGTCATGCTGACGGTCTTCAAGAGTCTTCCCTAGTCACATGCTGTCGACGCCGTGGTCGCGCGGGATGAGCCTGCGCGTGCCGATTCTGAATGCGCCCATGGGCGGCGTCGCCGGCGGACGACTGGCGGCCGCAGTCACCGCCGCCGGTGGACTGGGCATGGTGGGGATGGGAAGCGCGGGCTCGACGTCGTCGCTACGTGCCGAATTACCGCACGTGCGTGGAACATTCGGAATCGGCTTGGTGGACTGGGTGATCCGCCAGGAGCCGGAGCTGCTCGATGCCGCGGTTGCCGCGAAGCCGGTGCTTATCTCCGTGAGCTTCGGAACTGACTTGTCCTGGGTAGCGCGTGTCCACGGCGCTGGGATCGCCACGGCCACACAGGTTTACAACAGCGCCGAGGCGCAGCGAGCCCAAGACGCCGGGGTCGATCTCCTGGTGGCGCGTGGTTGCGAAGGTGGTGGCCACGGCGACGCGACAATCGGCACACTCCCGCTGCTCGACGCGGTGTTGGACGCCGTCTCGGTGCCGGTGCTGGCGGCGGGCGGAATCGCCTCTCCCCGAAGCCTGGCAGCTGTGCTGGACGCTGGGGCCAGCGGCGCGTGGTTAGGCACTGTGCTGTCAGCTAGCCCGGAGGCGCTGACGAGCGACGCGTCCCGTCGCGCACTGGTCGCCGCGCGCGAGACCGACACCACCAGCACCCGGGTGTTCGACGTCGCGCAGCGACGGCCGTGGTCGAAGCGCTTCCCGTCGCGGGTGTTGCGCAACGAGTTCGTCGCGCGGTGGAGCGATCACGAAGATGCGCTGGCCGACGATCCCGGCGCGCAGGACGAACTTGCCGCCGCGATTGCCGCCGACGATCGTCGCACCGCCCCGGTGGATGCGGGCCAAGGCGTCGGGATGGTCACGGGCGTCGCGCCGGTGGGCGAGGTCATCGACCGGCTGTGCGAGGGCGCCGAAAAACTGCTCGCGGCGTGGGGTTAGCGCGTTTGAGCGCTCGATGTGAGTACAACACAACACTTTTCCGGCTGTGGCTCCAAGCGCGCGTGCGGGCTGTGTGGCGACAATGCTTCGGCCACACCGCAAATCAACGCGTGATTCATGCCGCAGACCAGTTCGGTCTGCTGCTGGGCGAGCGCATGAAACGGGCAGTTGTCTAATCGCATTTCGCCCTCGATGCGCCGCGGTTGGTAACCGTGCTCGGTCAGCACGGCGGCGGCCAACTCGAGCGCTGACTCCGCGTCGACTGGCGTCCGACGGCCCTCGTTGACCGCGGCGTCCCCGATCGTCCGGCCATAGTCGTGAGCGATTTGGTGAAGCACCTCGACGGCGGGCACTCCGGTCGCAGCGGACCCGGCGATCGCCTCGGCCATCAGCCGCCCGGCCAACTCGTATTCGCGGTGCGGCAGGCTGATCGCGATGTCGCGATCGGCCCGGCGGTACAGCTTGGATGTGCGCCCGGCGCCGGGACCCGACCGCCCGGTCAACCGCGCATAGTCGGATTCCAGCAGACCCTCGGCTTCTAGCCGGTCGAGGTGAAACTTCGCCTGGTGACGCGCGATGCCTAGCGCGTCGGCGGCCTGATCGCGACTCACCGGCGCCGGCTGCGAGCAGATGAATCGGTAGAGCTGGTGCCGTAACGGGTCGGCGAGAGCGCCGATTCCGGCGGCGTCGCGTCGCAGGCCGTCCATGAGCCGCCCATTTCTAACAGACGAAAGTATTGACGTTACATTCTATCGATTACTAACGTATAAATCACTATCCGTTAGAAAGGGGTCAGTGATGACTACCCATCAAGCGTCCAGTACCCCGTCCGCCGACCGATTGAA
>DAIODV010000054.1:9014-14174 GCA_036746615.1 Mycobacterium sp. | reverse complement strand
GCGTGCGGCGGCGCGTTCGTTGAAGGTGCGCACGCTGGTGGCGCACACCGGCGTGTCGATGGATGGAAAGATGTTCAGCAACAGGGGTTTACCGCCGAACTGGTCGTTGCTGACCGGTGCAAGATCGGACCCGGTCAGGGTGAAGCCAGGAGCCGGGGATCCGACGGCGGGCAGCTCGCCAACGGTGTTGATCGGGTTTCCACGCAAAGTTATCTGTGCCATGCGCACAGTGTGCCAACCCCGCAGGGTCGGCCTCGGGGTGGGGCTGGTCGGCGAGGATAACCACTGGTCATCAGCGACGCGGATCGAATTCAGCCGCCTCCTCCGCGTGCTGCCACACCATTTCCTATATCGTCGAGCTGTGCCGGAGCTGAATCGACGCAACATGTTGTTGACCACCGGAATGGGCATGCTTGCGGCTGCCGCTGCACTCCCCCTCCCGGAAGCGCACGCAAGCCCGACCCATGCGGCACCGCCGGCTGCGCCGGCAGCGGGACCCGCCGGGCCCTATATCTTCCAAGATGAGTTTGACGGTCCCGCCGGCCAAGGCCCCGATCTGTCGAAATGGACGCCACAGACCTGGCAGGACGACGTATTCCCGCCGGTCGACGGGATATACCGAGCCCAAAACGTGTTCCTCGACGGCAACTCCAATCTGGTCCTGCAGGCCAACAAGGAAAACGATCAATACTTCAGCGGCAAGCTGCGCGGCAACTGGCGAGGCCAAATTGGCACCACCTGGGAAGCCCGGATAAAGCTGGACTGCTTGTCCACCGGGCTTTGGCCGTCGTTCTGGACCGTTAACGAGGACCCGATGCCCGACGGCGAGGTCGACATCTTCGAGTGGTACGGCAATGGGCAATGGGCCCCGGGCACCACCGTGCACGCGGCGTCCAACGGAAAAACCTGGGAAGGAAAATCGATTCCCGGGATGGTTGACGGCGCGTGGCACACCTGGCAAATGCGTTGGGATACAGACGGTTTCAAATTCTCACGCGACGGTGCCGAGTACTTTAAAGTTCCGCCGAAGCCTATTCACGTCCACGGCGGAGCTCCTGACGACTTCCGGTGGCCGTTCAATAATCCCGGCTACTGGATGTCGCCGATGTTCACGCTCGCGGTCGGCGGGGTGGGCGCCGGCGACCCCGCTCTCGCGAACCTTCCGGCTCAGATGCTCGTCGACTACATCCGGGTCTGGTAGTCGTCATCGAATCGCCTTGATCACCTGAACGAGGCTGAACTGCCAGCGCTCGACGAGGCGGAAACCCACGTCGCGCGGAACCGCGAAGGCCGGTGTGGCTCCGAAAAGGTCGCCGGGTGGAAGCTGTGCGGCTTGCTCATGATCGGGCCTAGTTTTGTCGGCCTGCGTGATGATCCACACGACTCGGCAGTGGCTCAACGGCTTGGCAACAACTTGCGGGATGAGGTTTGTGTCGAAGACATCGTGGCGGTCCGTCGCTCGTTGCCACAGAGTGAGATCGATCAACTTGCGGTAGGCATCCGGGCGGGCCGCCATCAACGGCCGCATGGGGGCGGGCATAAACGTCACCGTGTCGTTGACCAGTAAGCAATCGCCCGGTGCTGCCTTAGCCGTGATCAGGTCGGCGACCTGGCTGTAGTCCATATCGTATTTCGCGTATGAATTACGTTGCGCCAGAACGTAATTCGGTGCCGCAGCGACCGCGAGAAGGGTGACAACGCCAGCCGCTGCCCACGGCCTGGCGGCGAACGCGCCGATGCAGATGCCCAGCGCCAGCGCGACCCCAGGTGCGGTGAAGCTTAAGTAGCGCGGCGTGTAGATCGGATGAATCAGGGCCGACCATATGACGATTGCACCGGTCGGTATCACAACCCATGCAATCGCCAACGTCAGCAACTGCTGATCGGTCTTCTCCAAGTGCGCGGATGTAAAGCGCCACAAGACAATAGCTGCGGCTACGATCAGTGCCGAGCCGATCGCGAACGGCGGGCTTCTTTCGAAATACTGTTGAACTGCGACGTCCTCGAGCGTGCGGCGCCCAATCGGCGCGATCCAGCTGATCTGATGCGCTTGGCCAACGGCCGCGATCAAAAACGGCGTTAGAGCACATCCGGTCAAAACTGAAGTAAGTGCAAACCGGCTAAATGCACTGCGCCGAGAGACAACGATGAAAACGACGTAGGCCAAAGGCAATAGCAGCAGATACACGTCGAGCAGGACCGATATCGCTAAGACGATGCCGTAAGACACCCATGCCCACGCTTTGTCACGACGGACGGCATAAACGAGCACTACCGTCAGCCACACGGCTGCCATCATCGAGAGGGCATACGGTCGAGCTTCGATACCGGCCCACGTCGCCCGAGGCAAGATCGCGCACACAACTCCGGACGCCAGGGCGACAGTTCGCGACGATAACTGCTTGCCCAGCACGACGAGTCCGGCTGCGGCGGCGCCAATAGCCAAACCGCTTGGCGCGCGCGACCAGAACTCGGTGGGTGGGAAAACTTTGAACCAGCCGTGCATCAGCAGGTAGTAGAGGCCTTCGACGGCATCGACGTTGCCCAACATCTGCCACAGCTGGCTCAGAGAACGACTGTAGGAGGCCGAAATTGTGGCGGCCTCGTCGTACCAAAAAGACGGACGGCCCGCGCTGGCCAAGCTGACGACGGCGCCCAACACTGCAACGATCAGCGGGTCGATCAGGCGTCTGGAATACCCGCTGAACACCTCGCCATGGTGCCAGAAGCGCAGTGCCGCGGGTCCTGCTATGGTCCAGTGCTTGTGCCCGAGATGAATCGACGCAGCGCCATGATGACGTTTGGGATCGGTGCCCTCGCCGCCGCGATTCCCGCTCCGAAAGCCCTGGCTCGGCCTGCGTCGCCGAGCGCCCCGGCGCCCGGTGCCCAGACCGGTGGCTATCTGTTCCACGACGAGTTCGATGGTCCGGCCGGCTCGGCACCCGATGGATCGAAGTGGGCGATTTCGTCCAACCGCACCCCGATCAAAAACCCGAACGGCTTCGACCGACCCGAGTTCTGGGGGCAGTACCGCAACAGCCGGGAAAACGTGTTCCTCGACGGCAATTCCAATCTGGTGCTGCGGGCGACCAGAGACGGGGGCAAGTACTTCGGCGGGTTGGTGAGTGGCAACTGGCGCGGAGGTATCGGCACCACCTGGGAAGCCCGAATCAAACTCAACTGCCTCACCGGCGGGTGCTGGCCCGCTTGGTGGTTGTCCAATGACTTTCCCGGCCGCGAGGGCGAGATCGATCTGCTCGAGTGGTACGGAAACGGTGAGTGGCCGTCGGGAACCACCGTCCACGCAGATCCATACGGAACGGCGTTCGAGACCCGGCCGATCGCAGTCGATGGCGGATGGCACACCTGGCGTGTCACGTGGAACCAGGGTGGCTTCTACTTCTGGCAGGACTACGCCGACGGCATGGAGCCGTACTTCAGTGTTCCGGCGACCGGCATCGAGGATCTCAACGATCCCGTGCGCCATTGGCCATTCAACGACCCGGACTACAACCTGTTTCCTGTCCTGAATCTCGCGGTTGGCGGTTCGGGCGGCGGCGACCCCGCCTCGGGCAGCTATCCGGCGGAGATGCTCATCGACTGGGTGCGCGTCTTCTAACGCGCCTGACGCACCTTGTATGTGGACGGCCACGACTGTCGGGTGTCGTCACCCACCAGCGGCGTGCCCATGTTGCCCACCTTGACGTCGTAGGCCTGCTCCCCCGCCCCGACTTCGCGGTTGGCGTGTTCCTGTGCCAGGTAGTACAGCTCGTCGATAGTCGCCTCGCCATAGGCGACGAAGGTTGTCTTGCGAACGATGTCGCCGGCCCTGGCAAGCATCAGGTCGGGCAGGATTTTCGTTGCCAGTGCGCCCAGGCTCAGCAACGCGAGTGGGATGACCCAATAGCAGACGAACGATAACGGCGCCTTGGTATCGAGGATCGTCGCGTCGGCCCGCACGATCGGCGGAATCGCCGACGACACCGTCATGGCCCCGAAGACGGCAATCCAGATCCATGTCATCCGCGAGATGATGTGGCTGAACACTTCGCTGTCGACCACACCTGGCGGCTGACCGGACGCGGCGTACTGGTGCATGAAGGGCTTGCCGAAGAGACCGGCAACTGCAACCAGCAAGAACCCGGCATAGCTCAGCGGCAGCGCCCACTGTCCTACGAATGAAGAACCCAGCAACAAGGTTACCGCGGTCAGCACCAAAAATGTTGCAACAGCACCGATTTCGAGAGCTCGCCCGGGTGCCCGGGTGGCACGGCCAACGACCAGCCCGACGACGGGGACCGCCAGCGCAACCAACACCGCAACAAGGGATGGCTTGTTCCCGACAAGCACCCAATAGACGATCCACGGCGCGAAGCCAAACAGAATGCCCACGATCGGTCAGTGTATGGGCGCGACAATGGGCTGCGGCTACGGGTTGGCTTGCTGCTCGGTTTCTTGCGCCTGCTGCTCGTCTTGGAGGAACTGCTGTTGAGCCTGCTCGTTTTGTTGTTCAGTCTGTTGTTCGGACTGGATCATCTGCTGCATTGCGAGGTTTTGCTGCAGCGCAGCGTCGTCGTCATCGGCTTGGGCGACAGCGGGCCAAACAGTGCCGAACAACGCGAACAGTGCGACGGCGGCCGCA
This sequence comes from Mycobacterium sp., assembly GCA_036746615.1. Lineage (GTDB taxonomy): Bacteria > Actinomycetota > Actinomycetes > Mycobacteriales > Mycobacteriaceae > Mycobacterium. The sequence continues at coordinate 9,532 of DAIODV010000054.1, read as the reverse complement.
GCGACTGTGGTCTTGTTCATCAGCAATGATTGCGCGCGCTCATTAGCTGGAGGCTGGGTCGCAGTTATCGCTTGGCTGTGAACCAAAATGCCAGTTAGCCGAGCGGCCCAGAAGTTCATTTTGGTCGGCTAGCCTGAGTCCGTGCTCGAAGCGCAGCCCCGGCCCACTCGCCTGCTCAGCGAGATCCGGCGCACCCCTGCCCAAATCCGCATCCTGGATGCAGCGTTGGATTTGTTCGCCGAACACGGCGTCAGCGGAACATCGTTGCAGATGATCGCTGACGCGGTCGGCGTTACCAAGGCCGCGGTCTACCACAAGTTCAAGACCAAAGAAGAAATCGTCACCGCCGTCGCCGAGATGGAAATGGCCCAGCTCGAGGATGCGTTGGAAGCCGTCGAAGCCGAGCCCGCCGGGGTCCTTGCACGCAAAGCGCTGTTGACCGAGGTCGTCGGAATGGCGATCAAACGCCGCCGCTGGGTCCGGGCGTTGCAGTACGACCCGGTGATGGTGCGGCTGTT
>DAIODV010000054.1:8421-8944 GCA_036746615.1 Mycobacterium sp. | reverse complement strand
CCCCCCGCCGTTACGCGACCTGATCATGCGCCTGTACGGGATCCTGGTTAACGAGTCGAATGACACCGAGGCGCGGATATCGGCGGCGCTGTTCTCGGGTGCGATCGCCGGTACCGTGATCAATCCGATCATCGACGGCATCGACGACGACACCCTGCGCTCGGTGCTGATCCAGTTCATCGGGCGCATGCTCAAGCTGCCCGACTGACCTCATGCCAGCCGAGGTGGTGCTGAGGAACGCGAGCAGCTAAGGCTGCAGACTGCGTAGGGTGCTCTTGACGAATTTCTTCAGTACTGCGTCACGTGCTGCCCCGGACTCTCGAGCGCTGAACAGGATCGCGTGCAGGCCGATCAGAAAGAATGCTGCGCTGTCGTACGCCTCGACGTCGTCGTAGAGTTCGCCGCGGTTGCGCGCGCGCTCGATTTCGGCAAGGGTCTGGTCCACGTACTGGGTCCGAAGTCCGACCGCCCGACGGTCTTCTCGACCAAGCGTGCGTGCCCCTCGTGCGGGCGCAGCTTTGCC
>DAIODV010000054.1:0-8411 GCA_036746615.1 Mycobacterium sp. | reverse complement strand
AGAGTTCGCCGCGGTTGCGGGCACGCTCGATTTCTGCAGCCAGCAACACGAATGTCGGGTGTTTGGTCCAGCTCTCGTCTTTGGGTGCCGTCGGTGAGAAGTAGAGACTGATGACGTCGCGAAACAGTGCTGCACCCCACCGGATCTCGAGTGCGACGACGAGCCTGATGATCTCATTCAGCACGGCCGGCAGGTCGCGCCGGGTGTCCAGAAATTGACTGAGTTCGGCGGCGAGGAAATCCTCGTCGCGGCGGATCAACTCGAGCAAGACATGTTCTCTGGTCGGAAAGTGGAAGTAGAAGGTGCTGCGGGCAACTCCGGCAGCCTCGACGATCGCGTTGATATCCGCCGAGTTCGCACCGGCACGCTGGAACTCCACGATCGCGGCATCGAGCACCCGCGCACGCGTTTGGCGGCGCTGGGCCTCCCGACCCGTTGCAGTTTCTGGCACTCCCCTATTCTGCAACATTTGATCAACTCGCTGACACATGTCACGTCAAACTGTTGGCCTAGCCAAGTCCCTAAGAACCGCCCTCGTCAGATACCCGCTGGCTACATCTAATTATTTGAGTCGTCAGGCGGGCTGATGGCCCCAGGGCGCGGCTGCGGAAGGGCGCGATTTTCGTTGTCACGAGTCAGCGAATGTGCTAGGTCTAGAAGCAGACTGTTTCGCGGCGCGAGGCGCCGCCGGCGCAGACGACTTCGCATCAGGTGAGGTAGGGACGGCATCGATGAACACACGAGGTCAACGCATCCTATTGTGGACGGCACCGCCGGCGGTGGCGCTGTTCGTGCTTGCTTATCTCGTGTTCCCGGTTTTTTCCCCGCCGCTGTCACCAACTCTGACTCCCGACCAAGTGGCGGCGTTCTTCCGCAGCAACGTCACCGGCATCCTGGGTGTGGCGATCCTCTGCAACCTCATCGCGTGCTCTCTGGTGCCGCTCTTCGCGGTGACAGCGGTGCAAATCTCGCGAGCCGCCACCTCGAGCCCGGTCCTGACGTATGCGTACGTCATCTGTGTCGGGGTCGGGACGACCGCCTTTATCTTGGCCGACTATTGCTGGGGCATGGCCGCTTTCAGGCCCGACCGTGATCCTCAGCTGATCAGTCTGCTCAATGACATGGCATGGTTCTTCTTCATCGCGCCGGTCGGCACCATCATGGTGCAGAACCTCTGCTTTGCGCTGAGCGTCTATCTCGATGAGCGGCCAGATCCGATCTTCCCGCGCTGGGTTGCGCATTTCAATGTCGCGACCGTCGCTTTGCTGGCTCCGAGCGCGTTCTCGATTCTCTACAAGTCGGGTCCTCTCGCCTGGAATGGTCCACTGTCATTTACCTTGCGGCTGACGACATTTGCGGTCTATATCGCGGTGATGTTCTGGGCTCTTCTGCGCGCTGTGAAACACCAGGGCGACGATCGGGTGGTTCTCGCGTGAGTGGCAGCGCGGCCGAGGCCCCGAAAGCCCACGCCGAACAGACGACGTCGAGGCCGAAGAATCGCAAACTCGATCAGTGGATTGCATTTTGGAGCGTGCCGTTCTTCTTCAACGTGTTCGGGGTGGTGTTCGTGCCGCTGAGTTGGATGATGCCGCCGCGGTCACCGAGCAGCCCTACACCGCACATCGTCGACTTCATGCACTCGCATAATCTGCTGATCGCTTGCGTGATCCTGACGCTGGCCTACGGGCTCGCGCCGGTATCGAACTCCGTATACCTCATCCAGGTCAAGCGGATGTCGGTCAGTCCTGCTTTCCGCTACTCGATGATGATCGGCGCCATCACCGGCGCCATCGTCGGCATGCTCTTCCCGATGTTCTGCTTCGGCCTGGGTGCATTCCGGCCTGGGTACCGCCCGGCCGTGTTGACGATGCTCTACGACTTCGGCTACTTGGCGTTCATAGGCTCGCTCGGTTGCTTTTGCGTCATGTGGATGGCCTTCGGCCTGGCCATCATTCTCGACGAAAACAAGATTCTGCCGAAGTGGTTGGGCTACTACACCATTTGGCAATACGTGACTGAGCTGATGGCCGCCCCGGTCTGGATTGCCAAAACCGGACCGTTCGCCTGGAACGGCCTGATGACCTTCTGGTTCGCAATGGTCCTCTTTGTGTCGTGGCAGATCATTGTGTACGTCTGCATCTACAAGGCGATCAAGAACCAGCCGGAGAGCGAGCTCGACAACGCCCCGCCCACGGCGCCGCCTGTTGCCCTTGAGGTCGCGTCGAGGACGAGCGCATGACCGACGTTGCTGACGGTCCTGCCACCGACGTCGACCAGCCTCAACCGGCTGCTGGCGCACGCGGCCACGTTCCTGGCGAATCGAGCATGTGGTTTTTCGTCATCGGCGACTTCCTCATCTTCGGCGTCTATTTCGTTGGCTACATGTACTTCCGGGGCCAGAATCACGAGCTGTTCCTCTCCAGCCAGACTCGGCTCAACCTGGACATCGGTGCCATCAATACCGTTGTGCTGCTGACAAGTTCACTCTTTGTCGCGCTCGGCACTGCGGCGGCTCGCGCCGGAGACACAGCCGATGCCCTCCGGCGGTTTTGGACCGCGCTAGCCTGCGGTGCGGCCTTCCCGGTGCTCAAGATGTTCGAGTGGATACCCGAAATCACGGCCGGTCTGACGCCGGGGACCAATCTGTTCTTCATGTATTACTACGTGATGACCGGTTTGCACCTATGCCACGTGTTGCTCGGTCTGGTGATCATGTGCTTCGTGATCCGCAACCTGAAAGCGCCAGGTACACCTAAGATTTCGTTCGTCGAGACGGGCGCCACCTACTGGCACATGGTCGATGTCTTGTGGCTGGTCCTGTTCGCGTTGCTCTACTTGATGAGGTAGACCATGACGTCACTGATCCGCAATCCACTGACGATCGTGTGGGCACTGCTCACGACGATCACCATCGCATCATCGCTGATCGCCCTCGAAGGCGGAGCCGCACACCAGATCAACACCACGGTCACGACTGTCGTCTTGCTGATCGCCGCAGTCAAAGCGCACTTGGTGATCCGTCATTTCATGGAAGTCCGCAACGCGCCCGCCTGGCTCAAGGCCACTACCAGCAGTTGGGTCCTCGGACTGTTCGCGCTACTGCTGGGCCTCTACTTCGCTGGTCTGCAGTAGATTCGCTCAGGCGGGTAACTTTTGCGCCAATTCCCATGCAGTCTCGGCCATACCGCGATAGCGCTCGCGATATTCGGTGGTGCTGGCGCGCGCATCAGCGGCGTTGCCTTCGACTCCGCGGCGCCATACCCCGGCGGTGATGGAGGCGAGTCGAAACATCGAGAACACCACGAACACGTCAAGCGACTCCGGCGGCTTGCGGCCCGCATACTTGCAATAGCTTTCGACGAAGGTCTGCTGGTCGGGAAGCCCAGTGCCAGCGAGGTTCTCGCCCAGCACTCCAGTCATGCCGCCGGGTCCTCCGGGAACGTGATAGGACACGCAGAAATAGCCGAGATCGGCCAGCGGGTTACCGATCGTCGCCAGCTCCCAGTCCAGGACGGCGACTACGCGGGGCTCGGTGGGGTGCAGCAAGACGTTGCCCAGCCGATAGTCGCCGTGGGCGATGCAGGCCGGTGCGTCGTCGGGCGGCAGGTGGTCTGGCAGCCAGCGGGCCAACAGGTCCATCGCCGGCATGTCCTCCATGCGCGCGGCCTGCCACTGCCGAGTCCACAGCGCCACCTGACGTTGCATATAGCCCTCTGGCCGGCCAAACCCTTCAAGTCCTACCGCGCGCCAATCCACCCGATGCAGGGCCGCAAGTACGCGGGCCAGGTCCTGGTAGACGGCGGAACGGTGTTCGGGGGTGCCCTCGCGCATCACCCGGTCCGGAAAGACCCGACCTTCGACGTGATCCATGACGAAAAACGGTGTGCCGAGGATGCTTTCGTCCTGACACAACAGCCGCATCCGCGGCACCGGCACGTCGCTGTCGGCCAGCGCCGCCATGACGCGGTATTCGCGTTCCACCTCATGGGCCCGGGGCAACAACTTTCCCGGCGGCTTCTTGCGCAGGACGTACTCGCCACCGGCCGTGCGCAGGTGATAGGTCGGGTTGCTCTGTCCGCCCTGGAACTGGCGAATCTGCAACTGGCCGTCGAAGTCGGGCAGCCGTCCACGCAGATAGCGGGCCAGCGCGGCTTCGTCGAAGCGATGCGCAGGCAGCACCGGTATCAGTTCGGCCCTTCCCGCCATCTGTGGCCCCTTCCGCCCAACTGGTGTCCGGAAAACCCTACCGAGGAGTGAAACGACGATGGACCAATTCGGTGTGGGCGTCATGCACAACACGATCAATTCGCGATTCGGCCCAAAGCCGTTGGTGCACGCCGACTACGCGACTGGCCTGGCTTGTCGGGCCGATTCATTCTGGGTGGCCGACCACCTCAACTCGGCGTGGCCACCATCGATGTGGACGCCCGAGCACGTCGGCGCGGCCCGGCTGATTCCCAAAATCGATGCCCACCTAGAACCGTGGACGATGCTGGGCTACCTTGCCGGCCGGAACAAGCTCGGCCGGATGCGGCTGGGAGTCGCCGTGACCGACACCGGCCGGCGCAATCCGGCCGTCACTGCGCAAGCCGCCGCGACGCTGCATCTGCTCACCCGCGGCCGTGCGGTGCTGGGCGTCGGAACCGGCGAGCGGGAGAGCAACGAGCCCTACGGCGTGGACTGGTCCAAACCGGTGGCACGCTTCGAGGAAGCCGTCGCCACCATCCGCGCGTTATGGGATTCCAACGGAGAGCTGGTCACCCGCGACTCGCCGTTTTTCCCCTTGCACAAGGCGACTTTCGCGCTGCCGCCATATCGCGGCAAGTGGCCGCCGATCTGGATCGCCGCCCATGGGCCGCGGATGATGCGTGCCACCGGACGCTATGGCGACGGGTGGTTCCCCGGAACGACCCGCGCCACCGAGTACGGTGAGCAACTCGAGATCGTCCGCACCGCGGCGTCCGATGCCGGGCGCGACCCGATGGCCATCACCCCCGCCCTCATCCGGTTCATCGTCACCGGGCGATCTCGCGACGAGGTCGACGAAGTCGTGGAGTCCGCTATCGCCAAGGTGTTCACGCTGCTCTCGCCCGGCAAGGACTGGGCCCGGCATGGTGCGCAGCACCCACTCGGAGCGGACTTCACCGGCGTGCAGGACTTCTTGCCGCAAACGATCGACGAGCAAACCGCGCTCGAATACGCCGCGAAGGCTCCTCGATCCCTGGTCGAAGAATTGTTCGCGGTTGGCACACCTGACGAAGTGATCGACCAGATGGCGGAATTCCGCGACCACGGTTTGCGCTACCTGGTCGTCGGCAACGCCGGCGCGATTCAACCGAGCCTGCGCAAAAGCGCCGCAGCGACAACGCCGTACGTCAAAGTCGTGCGTGCGCTGAGAAAGCTATGAGGTGAAGCGATGCCGATGATCGACCTGACCTACGTGCGTGGCTCGCTGGAGGACCAGGCGCTGGGACGGCTGACCGACGAACTTGTCACGGCGCTGCTGCGGGCCGAACGCGCACCCGACATACCATTCCTACGGGAGAACACGCTGGTCTACTTGCACCCGTTGGACGCGGAAGCGCAGTCAGTGGGTGGCCGTGGCTCGGGCGCGCCTCGATTCCGCATCGAGATGACGGTGTTCGAAGGCGCGCTGTCGCAGGATCGCAAGGAACAGCTTGCCGCTGACGTGCACGCCGCGGTATGCGCTGCCGCCGGAATCGAGCCAGACGGTCCACGGGCGCTGCATGTGTGGACGCTGATTCACGAGATCCCCGAAGGAAACTGGGCCGGCGGCGGCAAGATCATCTACCACCGGCAGGTCAAAGGTCTGGTCACCGACGACGCACCCTAGTGTCCGGGTATGGACATCTCTTGCGCGTTCGCGACCTCGTCCGACACCCCGGCACATGTGCAGCTGGCCGAAACACTCGGCTACCGGCGTGCCTGGCTCTACGACTCCCCCGCGATTCTTTCCGACGTGTGGATGATCCTTTCGCGTTGCGCCGAACGCACATCGCGCATCGGCCTCGGGCCGGGAGTGCTGGTTCCCAGCCTGCGTCATCCCATGGTCAATGCTGCCGCGATCGCCGAGCTCGTGGACCAAGCGCCGGGCCGCGTCGCGCCCATGGCGTGGCGCCAGGTCGCCGAATACGTCCGATGCGTGAAGGCGCTGCTGGCAGGTGAAACCTGCGAATGGGATGGCGCGAAGATCCGCATGCTGCATTCGTCCGGCTTCGGCGCGAAGCGACCAATCACCGTCCCGTTCTTGATCGGCGCCGACGGCCCGAAGGGTCTGGCAGTGGCGGCCGAACTCGGCGACGGCGTGTTCTCCGCCGCCGTCCCGCAACCCGATGCCGCCAATGTGACCGACTGGAGGGCGCTGCTGTCCTTCGGCACCGTGCTCGACGAGGGCGAGCAGCTGACGTCTGCTCGGGCCGTCGACGCCGCCGCACCGGGGGCGGTGGTGATGTATCACGCCTCCTACGAGCGTGGCGGCGCCGCCGCGGTTGACCGACTACCGGGCGGGCCAGAATGGCGTGCGGCGGTCGAGGCCTGCCCTGAGGCCGAGCGGCATCTCGCGATCCACGAAGGACATCTGGTCAAGGCCAACCCCCGGGACGAGCCGCATGTCGCTGACCTCATACCGCTCGCCAGCGCCACGGCGTTGGTGGGAACGGCGCAGCAGGTAGCGGAACGTGTTGCTGCCTTCGGCGCGCTTGGCGTCACCGAACTCGTCTATCAGCCAGCCGGATCCGACATCGAGCGCGAACTGCACGCCTTCGCAGCCGCCACCCGTATTACGGTGTGATCATGGTTGCCGAAATAATCGTGACCGCATTGCTTGCAGCGCTTTTTGCGTTCGCCGGCCTGATCAAGCTGCTCGGGGTGCAGCAATCGCTCACGATCCGCGACCACCTCGGCGTGAAGCCGGTGCAGTGGCGCGCGATTGGATCACTCGAATTGGCCGGCGTCGTCGGCGTATTGGTGGGTTTGGCGTGGGCGCCGATCGGTGTCGCTGCCGCCATCGGGCTTGCTCTGCTTTCGTTGGGCGCCATCGTCTTTCACGGCCGCGCATCCGATAGCGCCACTGATACCGCCCCGGCGGTGATTGGTCTGGGCCTGGCGGTCGCGACCGCGATCCTGCAGTCTGTCTGATATGCGAAGGACTTTCGTCGTTACTCTGGCGTTCGGCGTGATAATTGCATTGTTCGGTCTGATCTGGGCGTTGCAGGGATTCGGGGTGCTAGGTGGTAGCCCGATGACCAACACCACCACCTGGTCGATCATCGGCCCGATCACCGTAGTGGTCGGCATCGTGATTGCACTGTTCAGTTGGCGAAAGCTCTCGTCGAAGTAGTGCTTCAAGGATGCACCACGGTGAAGTCCACCGTGTGCCAGCCGGTGGCGCCGTCTGGGACGGGACCCACCTGAGTTTCCGTTTGGACAGCGCCGGTGTTGTCGGTGGCGCGCACCGTGATGGTGTGCTTTCCAGGGTTTTTCGCCTGCCAAGGGAAGCTCCACAATCGCCACGTCTGGTTGGAATAGCTCGCGCCCTGTAGAGCGGGCTGCCACACGCCATCGTCGATCTGGACCTCCACCGCGCGCACGCCACGATTCTGTGCCCACGCGACACCGCCAAACACCACGGGACCGGTCTGTACCTTCTGACCGTCTTTCGGCACGTCGATCCGCGACTCGGTCTTGATAGGTGCGCGCGGCGCCCAGCCCTGCCGTGTCCAGTACGCCTTCGCTTTGTCGAATCGGGTTAGCTCCAGCTCTACGACCCATTTGGTCGCCGAAACGTACCCGTAGAGCCCGGGCACTACTAGCCGCGCCGGGTAGCCGTGCTCGATGGGCAATGGTTGACCGTTGAGGCCGACCGCCAGGAGCGCCTCGCGGCCATCGGTGAGTGCCTCCACTGGCGTGCCGGCGGTGAACCCGTCGATCGACGTCGAGAGCACCATATCGGCGTCCTTGTGCACGCCGGCCGCAGCCAGCAGATCAGCGATTCGGTAGCCAGTCCAGACGCCCGTCGAAATCAGGTTGCCTCCAACGGGATTCGACACACAGGTTAACGTCGTCACCGATTCAATGACCTCGAAGCGGGCGAGGTCGTCGAAGCTGTAGGTGGCTTCGCGGTCCACCATGCCGTGGATGCGCAGGCGCCAGTCGCCGTGGCTGAGTTGGGGAACACTAAGTGCGGTGTCCACTCGGTAAAAGTCGGCGCTGGAGGTGACAAAGCTCGGTAGCGCAACGCCGCTCGGTTGCACCTCCGCAGGTATGGGTGGCGCCGATCTGCGCGGTCGGGCAAGCGCGAAGCTGTTGCGGTCAGCGGTGACTGAGTGCGCTAACCGCGTGATGACCGCGCCCGCCACTCTGATGCTCGCCAAGATGTTCGTACCCGAAAC
>DAIODV010000053.1:8098-14269 GCA_036746615.1 Mycobacterium sp. | reverse complement strand
GGGCCGTCCTCCTCGACCAGCAGTGGATTGTCAATGCGCGCCTTGCTTTTCCAGATCGCGACGTCCTGCTCGAAACCCAACTTTACGAAATCGCCGAGGCTGATGGCGGTGTGCATGGCAAGCTCACTGGGCAACGAGTCCGACTTCTTCACAATGATGCCGTACTGCAGCACAAAGGAATTCGCGTCGATTGGATAATGGCAATTGATGAGAACTGTCTGGTGGTCGGCGTCTTGGTAGTGATAAGTAAGCTCGTCGATCATGAAGGACGGTCCATAGTAAGACGCGATGGATGTCGTGCCGAGCATCCGTGCACCTTCCGTGTCGCCCAGGTCTGGACGGCCCGCACTGTTCATGTACTGCGTCGCGACGTGCCCCTCGAAGATGTTCTTGAACTGGGTGGGTAACGACCCGTGAATATAGAAGAAGTGCGCCATGTCGACGACGTTGTCGATGATCTCGCGACAGTTGGTGTTGACGGTCGTCGTATACCAGTGCCAGTTAGTCCACTCGTCGCTGATCGCACCCTCGATCCGCGGAATGGTCACCTCTGGTGGCGGCGGATTGCCTTCTGGATCGTTCCATACGAATAACATTCCGTCTTGCTCCAGTGTGGTCCACTTCGCGGTGCGGGCCAGCTTGGGCACCCGCTTGCTGTAGGGCACACGCTTGCAACGGCCGTCGCCGCCCCAGCGCCAATCGTGGAACGGGCACGCGATCTCATTGCCCTTCACCTGGCCCTGGGTGAGGTCCCCTCCCATGTGGCGGCAGTGCCCGTCGAGGGCGTTGATCTTGCCGTCGCCGCCGCGGAATACCACCAGCTTCTGCCCGAACGCGTGGACGGCATGCGGCTCGCCGTCGCCGAACTCTTTGGTCAAGCCCAAGCAATGCCAGCCACGCGCGAATCGGGATGGGGCTGCGGCGGCTTCGATCTGGCGAACATCATCAGTAGTCGGCTGCGACGTCATGCGGTTGTTGTACAGCCGTTCGCCTGCTCAGGACACCGACCCTCCCGCTGGCAGGGAGAAAGCGGTCACGATGCCTATGCCGCGGCCTAATGTCATCTCTGTGACGACTGCCCTATCAGCCGCGATCCCTGCGGGCATCCCGCCACACGACACAGTGGTCGACCTTCTCGTCGTGGGCTCAGGCACCGGTATGGCAGCAGCGCTGGCTGGCCAAGAGTGCGGATTGACCGTATTGATCGTGGAGAAGTCGTCGTACGTCGGCGGCTCGACCGCCCGCTCAGGGGGCGCGCTATGGTTGCCGGCGAGCCCGATCCTCGAGGCGAAGCGCGCTGGAGACACCATGCAGCGTGCCGAAAGCTACTTGCAGTCCGTCGTAGCTGGTACGGCACCGGCCGAGCGATCCGCAGCCTATCTGCAGAATGTGACCTCAACGGTCAACATGCTGCTGCGCACCACCCCGATTCGGCTCAGTTGGGCTAAGGATTATTCCGATTACCACCCGGAGGAGCCGGGCGGAACTGCCGGTGGCCGCACGTGCGAGTGCCGGCCGCTGAACTCAGCAATCCTCGGGGAGTACCGAACCCGGCTGCGGCCCGGTGTCATGGAGGCCAACGTCCCGATGCCGACTACCACCGCTGACTATCGGTGGATGAACCTGATGGCCCGGATTCCGCGAAAGGGCATACCCACGATCGCCAAGCGCCTCGCTCAAGGAGTGGGCGGGTTGCTGATCGGCCGGCGTTACGTTGCCGGCGGGCAGGCGTTGGCCGCAGGACTGTTCGCCGGTGTTGTGCGCGCGGGGATTCCGATTTGGACGGGCACCGAACTGCAGCGATTGACCACCGATGACGGACGGGTCACCGGCGCAGTCGTAGGGCACGACGGGCGCGAGGTTACCGTCACCGCTCGGCGCGGCGTGGTGTTGGCGGCCGGCGGGTTCGACCACAGCATGGCTATGCGGTGGAAATTTCAGTCCGAGTCTCTCGGCGAACACCTCAGCCTCGGCGCCGAAACCAACACTGGCGACGCGATCCACGCCGCTCAAGATCTCGGTGCCGCAACGGATCTGATGGACCAGGCGTGGTGGTTCCCTGCCGTGTCGCCGCTGCCGGGAGGGCCACCGTCGGTAATGCTGGCCGAACGGTCACTACCTGGTTCCGTCATCGTCGACCAGAACGGCACCCGATTCATCAACGAGGCAACCGACTACATGACGTTCGGACAACGCTTGCTGGAGCGAGAACGCTCGGGCATCCCGGTGGAGTCCATGTGGATCGTCTTCGACCAGAAGTACCGCAACAGTTACGTTTTCGGCGGTGCACTGTTTCCGCGTATGCCGATTCCGCAGTCATGGTACGACGCCGGGATCGCACATCGGTCGAATGACCTCGTTGAACTTGCCGAGATGATCGGTGTTCCCAGAACACCTTTCAGCGCGACCATGACGCGGTTCAACGAGATGGCGCGGGCCGGAAAGGACGCCGACTTCCACCGCGGTGACAGCGCCTACGATCGCTATTACGGTGACCCCACCATCGCACCCAACCCCAACCTCCGCGCCCTGGACCGGGCGCCGTTCTACGCGGTGAAGATGGCGCTGAGCGATTTGGGCACGTGCGGCGGTCTGCGGGCCGACGACCGCGCTCGGGTGCTGCGCGAAGACGGAAGCGTCATCAACGGCTTGTACGCGATCGGGAATACCGCAGCGAACGCGTTCGGGAACACGTACCCCGGCGCGGGGGCGACAATCGCCCAGGGGGTGGTCTACGGCTACATCGCCGCGCGCGACGCTGCGGGCGCTTGATCAGTCCGGTTCCTCGGCGTCGGCCTTCTTTTCGATTTCGTACCAGAATTCCGGTGGGGGCCAAGGAACTTTCGTGGGCCCTCCCTCCCCGGCCTGAGGGAAGGCGGCTTCCGCCTCGTCAAGTTCTTTGATCATCTGCAGAGCAAGCTCTCGTTCGTTGGCGTAATAGCGCTCCGCCCACTGCAATGCGACGCGGGCATATGCCCACGACGGGTCTGCTCCTGCCCATCGGGCATCCTTCGCCGCCCTGCGGTGCATCTCATCGGCAAATGCCACGTGTTCTTGCAACACCTCCTTCAGTCGTCCCGGGGTGGTGAGATGACCCAATGTCACCCGTAACAACGGGCCATGCTTGAGCGTCGGCGGGTCGACTGGCGCCTCGTTTGTCCAACGGGTCACCTCGTCCAGGCCGGCTTCGGTGATCTTGTACAGCCTGCGATGGCGGGTGCCGCGGGTGTTCTCGACACGAGAGGTCACGAGGCCCAGCTGCTCCAACTTCTTGAGCTCGGAGTAGATCTGGCTGTAGGCGGGGCTGCCGAAGTAAAAGCGCATGCTCCAGTCGATCCACTTCCGGATGTCATAGCCGGAAAGTTCGTACTCGTAGGACAGCATGCCGAGCAGCGCCCAGCTGGTCGCCGCAAGGTTCGGCTTGCCAGACGGATTGCTGCCTTCCATTTGGCCAGGTTAACAACCTGGGTTGGTGGACTTCCGAAAACTGACCACTGGCCGGGAGACGGCAGCCGCGGGCGACGCGCCGTGACGCAGGCTTTGACCGTGGTATCCGACGGGGAGCTGGCCGATTCGGTGCGGCGCCTCATCGATGCCACCATCAGAACGCAAGCCGATGCAGCGACGCTTGCCGCCGTCAAGCGGAAGATCGATTCCGCGACTGCAGAGTTGAGCGCTGCACTAATGCCTGGCTCTTTTGGTGTTCGACAGTCCGACGACGGTCAGCCGATGGCATGGGGCAACGTGATGATCGGTTTGCGCAATCCGGTCGCTCCTCCGCTGGTGATCGAATACGGCGCCGACGGGCTTGCGTCGGCTGACTTCACGCTCGGCGCCGCGTACGAAGGTCCGCCCGCTCACGTCCACGGCGGCGTGTGCGCAATGGTCCTCGACCATGTCCTGGGTGCAACGGCACACAAGCCGGGAAGACCCGCGTACACCGGCACTCTCAGCATTCGCTACCTGCGCGGGACACCGCTCGGCCCACTGCGCGCCGAGGCCCGTGTCGACCGTGTGGATGGAGCCAAAACCTTTGCCGTCGGCCATCTTTCCGACGCACAGGGCATCACGGTCAAGGCTGAAGGTGTATTCCTCCACAAACGGGAGAGCTAACTGCGGGCCGGAGCCAGCCGCTTGAGCGCAAGGCCGCCCTCGAATGGCCGGTAGCCGAACGCGGCCGGGGCCCGATAGCCGGTGTCCTCGAGCGGCGTTTGCACTTCTTCCACCGTCGGCCCGATCTTCGCGGCAACGGGCGCCAGTGCGTCAAGATCAAACCGGTACAAGCGACCGGCGTTGCCGCCCAATATCTTTCGACAGTCGTCCACTGATCTGTTGTGCAGGGCCCACCGGATGGCGAGCTTGGAGTGTGGCGTGAAGCCTTCCTCGTGCGGGTAATCGCTGCCCCACATGATGTGTTCCGGACCCATGAAGTCGATCATGCCCGAGTCGAACGGCGCCAATTCGCTTGCCAGATAACAATTCCGCTGCGCGTATTCGCTCGGCGTCAGCGTCAGAGCGTCAACCGACGACCCGCCGAACATCCCGTAGGTACGGTTACCGGCCTCGGACTTCATGGTGGGCACCATGGCGTCGAGCATGCCGAGTTGCGCCGGCACCCACAGCGTGCCCTGCTCTGTCGGCGCGAAACGCAGCGTCGGGTGCCGCTCGAATACCCCGGCGAGGATCAGATGCCCGAGTGTGCGGTTGGCCCACATCGCCATCTCGGTGATCAGCACCGCGTTGGACGCCGGCTGGTCCATCGGCATCTCGGGGCTGCCGGCACCTGCGTGCTGCACGACCGTTAGGTCCAGTTCCGCGCATAGCGCCCAAAGCGGTTCGTAGCGGGTGTGGAAGAGCGGTGCGACGTTGGGGTCACCGGGTGAGACCGGCGGGACGAGTACGCCGCCGAAGCAGCTCTGCTCGGCGCCCCAGCGGATTTCTTCCAACGCCAAATCGATGTCGTTGGGAAAGATTTGGATCAAGCCGCGGCGGCGGGCCGGCGCCAGCGAGCAGAAGTCGACCTGCCAGCGGTTGTGGGCCTGCACACCGGCCCAACGCTGCTCGAACTCATGTCGGGTGCGCGGCAGGCTGATGGTGATGTTGGGGGTGGTCGGGAAGAACGGCGGAACAGTGTTGGGCAACAACACTTCCGCGGCCACCCCGTCGGCGTCCATCTCGGCGATCCGGAGTTCGCTATCCCAGTTCCGTGCCGCGGTGGCGATGATCAGGTCGTCGAACGGGCTGACGTAGGTCTTCGCCCAGGCGTCGAACTCGTCGTGCAATGCCGCGGGCAGATACGGCTTGTAGTCGTGTAGATCGGCTCCGGCGTGCGTGTCGGTCGAGATGACGACGTAGCGATCGATCTTGTCCCAAGTTGCGGCCATCGTGTCCTCCGATTGTTGCAATGAGCCTAGCTTTCCAGGTGGCCCGGCAATGGCAAGATCGTTGTCTCATTGGGCGGGCCATCCACTGGCATGGTTAAAGGCATGGACATCGGATTCATCGGCCTGGGCAAGATGGGCCACGGCATGGCCGCGAACCTGGTCAGCACTGGTCACAGGGTCAGCGTCTACAACCGAACTCCCGCCAAGGCCGAGGACCTGGCCGGTCAGGGCGCGACGCGGGCGCACACCGTTAGCGAAGCCTGCGGCGGAGAAGTCGTCATCACGATGCTGGCCGATGACGCGGCCGTCGAAGAGGTCGTTTTCGGCGAGCAGGGCGTGCTGGCGTCGTTGGCGCCGGGTGCCACCCACGTCTCGTCGAGCACCATCAGCGTGGATTTGTCGAGACGTCTGACCACCGCGCATCGTGCCGCCGACCAGCACTACGTTGCCGCGCCGGTGTTTGGCCGGCCCGAAGCAGCCTCTGCGGCAAAGCTTTTCGTTGTCGCTGCCGGCGCGCCAGACCGGCTCGAGGCATTGAGAGCGGTTTTCGATGCGGTCGCGCAGCGGACCTTCGTGGTCTCCGAGCAGCAACACGCCGCCAACTTGGTGAAGCTCAGCGGCAACTTTCTGATCGCGTCGGTCATCGAATCGCTGGGTGAGGTTATCGCGCTGGTCGGCAAGGCCGGGGTCGATCCGCAGCAATACGTCGACATTCTGACGTCGACGTTGTTCAACGCGCCCGTTTACAAGACCTACGGCGGGCTGATTGCTCGGCGGGAGTTCGAGC
>DAIODV010000053.1:0-8088 GCA_036746615.1 Mycobacterium sp. | reverse complement strand
GCTTCGCCGCAGCGCTAGGCCTCAAAGACGTCCGGCTCGCGCTGGCCGCCGGCGAAGAGCTGTCGGTGCCGCTGCCGATCGCCAGCCTGCTGCGCGACCGTTTCCTTGCCCTGCTGGCCAACGGTGGCCGAGATTTGGATTGGTCGGCGATCGCCACCCTTGCCGGCAGAGACGCCGGCTCAGACCACTCCGCGTAGCCCGTCGGCGCCGAACACCGGTTCCAGCATCGCGGTGAAGTCCGGGCCGCGGCGCAGCAGGTGCCCGCCGTCGACGTTGACGATCTGCCCGGTGATCCAGCTGGCTGCGTCGCTGAGCAAGAACATCGCCGCGTTGGCGATGTCTTCGACTTCACCCACCCGTGGCAGCGGGGTGCAGCACCGGTAGTCCTCGGACAGTTCCGGCGAGTCGGTGATTGAGGTGACCAGATCGGTGCGGATCAGGCCGGGACGGATGCCGTTGACCCGCACCCAGGACGGTCCGAGCTCGTCGGCGGCCAGCTGCATCAGGTGGTCGACGCCCGACTTGGTGACCCCGTAGGCGCCGAACCAGCGGTGGGTGTTGCTAGCCGCGATCGACGAGATGCCGACGAACGACCCGCCGCCGCCTCGTACCAGTTCGCGAGCGGCGTGTTTGAGCACGTACATCGTGCCGTTGATGTTGAGGTCGACGGTGCGTCGCCAAGCATCCGAGTCGATCTGGGTGATCGGCCCGATGGTCTGCGATCCGCCTGCACAATGCACCACGCCGTGCAGCCGGCCATGCCATGCGGTGACGGCGTCGACGGCGCGCGCGACCTCGTCTTCGTTGGTAACGTCGGCTGGCTCGTATCGGATTGCGCCAGGGCCCGAGTTGCCGATCTCCCTGACGGCGGCTGACAGCCGGTCAGCGTCGCGACCGATGATCATCACCGCGGCCCCGGCAGCTACCAGCCCAGCGGCCACCCCTTTGCCGATGCCACTGCCACCGCCGGTAACCAGGTACGTCCGATCTTCGAACGAAAGCTCCACGACAGCCCCTTCACACCGAAACTGAAACAGGTTCTAGTCATCGAACCATGCGGCCGTCAGGGTGGATGACGCGGTATGCAGTCACAGCTGCCACAGCTGTCCCCGGAAGGAGCGGCGCCTCGTTTTGCCCGCCTATGAGCGACAACCGCGCGGGCGGTTAGGCGTTGTCGCTCTGAGGAGGGCACAACGGATGCGGCTTCCCGAACGGGGCTGCTGTGACAGATGGGGTTACGGCTCGTCGCGCCGGGCGATCTTCGATGGCTTCGGTGAGCGCCAGTCCTCCACATCCGGCGGCAGCCCCACGGGGTACCTGTTCTCGTTGTGCGCCGCCCAGTGGGCGTGCCCGAGTTCGTGGATGTGGAAGGCGTGGCGCAGCGCTTCGGTGAAACCCATCGCGTCCGACGCCGCGTTGACCGAATCCTTGATCAGCAGCGCCGCCATCGTCGGTCGCTCGGCAATGCGCCGCGCGAACTCCAGCGTCTTGTCCTCGAGTTCGTCGACCGGGAAAACCTTGGACACCATGCCGAGCCGGTACGCCTCGTCGGCGTCAAGCGAATCACCGGTCAGCAGCAGCTCTTTGGCTTTGCGCGGACCGAATTCCCAAGGGTGAGCGTAGTATTCGACGCCCGGCATGCCCATGCGGACAGCGACCACGTCGCTGAACTTCGCATTGTCGGCGGCAACGATTAGATCACACGCCCAGATCAGCATCAGACCCGCGGAGATCGCGTTGCCCTGCACCTGGGCGATGGTGATCTTGCGCAGATCGCGCCAACGGCAGGTGTTTTGGAAGAAGTAATGCCATTCCTGAAGGAGGACCTTCTCCGCGACGGGGTCGCGGGTGGCGCCGTTGATCCGGAAGCTGGGCAGCTGGTTCGGGCCGGGCGCCCGCTCGGCCAACGCCAACTCCGAACCCAGGTCGTGACCGGCGGAGAAATTTCTGCCGCGCGCGGCCAAGATCACCACCCGCACGGCGTCGTCCGCCTCGGCACGCAAGAACGCCTCGTCGAGTTGAACCAGCAAGCCGCGGCTCTGTGCATTGTGCGCGTCTGGCCGGTTGAGCCAGATCCGGGCGATGCGGCCGTCGTCAAGCGTTTCGTAGGCCACCAGATCTTCGGGCGTTGCGTCAACCGGGCTGGTGCCCACCTCGTTGGGGACTGCCATTAGCCACCTCACTCGCAGGGTTGGTCCTTACAGATTACGGCCAGCCCGTAACGCCCCGACCGGCGGGTTCTAGCGTCGGCTGCAGGCGAACGCGCACGTCGCATACAGTTATGTCATGGCTGCTAAACCCGATCCTCACGAAATCGAAGATGTGGAACCTCTGACCGACACCACCGCGAGCCAGGCCAGGCGCGTTGTAGCGGCCTATGCGAACGACGCCGACGAATGCCGCGTCTTCTTGTCGATGCTCGGTATTGGGCCGGCGAAAATCGAGGTGTAATGCCCCCAGCGGGAGGCCAGGGCTCGAAGGAATCTGCCGCCGGGGAGTCCGACTTCGTGGTCGTCGCCAACCGGCTGCCGATCGACATGGAACGGCTGCCCGACGGCACCACGACATTCAAGCGCAGCCCCGGCGGGTTGGTAACGGCCTTAGAGCCGCTACTGCGGCGTCGTCAAGGGGCCTGGGTCGGGTGGCCCGGCATCGTTGACGGCGACGAGATGCCCATCGACGACGAGGACCTCCGGCTGCATCCGGTGCGGCTGTCCGCCGACGACGTCGCCGAATACTACGAGGGGTTCTCCAACGCCACACTGTGGCCGCTGTATCACGACGTCATCGTCAAACCCACCTACCACCGCGAATGGTGGGACCGCTACGTCGACGTCAACCGCCGATTCGCCGAAGCCGCCGCACGCGCCGCCGCCCGAGGGGCAACGGTCTGGGTGCAGGACTACCAGTTGCAGTTAGTGCCTGCGATGCTGCGCGAGCTGCGGCCTGATTTGGTCATCGGCTTCTTTTTGCACATTCCGTTCCCGCCGGTCGAGCTGTTCATGCAGATGCCGTGGCGCACTGAGATTGTGAAAGGACTGCTCGGCGCCGACTTGGTGGGCTTCCATCTGACCGGCGGTGCGCAGAACTTTCTGATCCTGTCGAGGCGCCTCGTAGGCGCAAACACCTCGCGCGGTTTGGTCGGCGTCCGGTCACGTTTCGGCGAGGTGGAGGTCGACGGGCGCACCACTCGCGTGGGCGCCTTTCCGATCTCCATCGACTCCAGCGAACTCGACCAGAAGGGCCGCGACCGCAATATCCGCAAGCGGGCCAAAGAGATCCGGGCCGAGATCGGCAATCCCCGCAAGGTTTTGCTCGGCGTCGACCGGCTCGACTACACCAAAGGCATCGACGTGCGGCTCAAGGCGTTCGCGGAGCTGCTGGCGGAGGGCCGCGTCAAAGGCGACGACACGGTGCTGGTCCAGCTCGCCACACCCAGCCGTGAGCGGGTCGAGAGCTACCAGGTGCTGCGCAGCGATATCGAACGCCAGGTCGGCCACATCAACGGCGAATACGGCGAGGTCGGCCATCCCGTCGTGCACTACTTGCACCGCCCGGTCCCCCGCGATGAACTCGTCGCATTCTTCGTGGCCAGCGACGTCATGCTGGTCACGCCGCTGCGCGACGGGATGAACCTGGTGGCCAAGGAGTACGTCGCATGCCGCAGCGATTTAGGTGGTGCGCTGGTGCTCAGCGAATTCACCGGTGCGGCAAGCGAACTCAAGCAGGCCTACCAAGTGAACCCGCACGACACCGAAGGCGTCAAAGACGCGATCGAGGCTGCGCTCAACCAGCCCGTCGAGGAGGGGCGGCGCCGGATGCGGGCGTTGCGACGCCAGGTCCTCGCCCACGACGTCGACCGCTGGGCTCGGTCGTTCCTCGACGCCCTAGCCGAGGCGCATCCGGATAACCGGTGAACCGATGGTGTGGTTACGGGTGCGCTGCAATAATCGCCGGATGATCATCTCCCGCGGCCTGACCGCCGCCGCTGTGCTGGCACTCGTGGCGGTGGAAACGGCAAGCCCCGCCAAAGCGCTCGGCCCGCCGCCGGATGGCATGTACAGCTTCAGCGAACCCGGGGTGCCGGCAGCGACGTGGAAGATCGCTGCGCTCTGCGACGCACCATCCCGTCAGCGGGCCATTCCCGACTTCACCGATCCCCTCGTATGGATGAACCTGTGCTATGTGGACGTCAGCAGCACCACGCCCCGGTCGATCAGCCGTCAGGAAAAGCTCGCAAACTACGTTGGCCGCGCCCGAGTAACGAATGATCTGTGGACTTTTCAGATACCCAAGCCCGACGGCGTGATGTGTCCTGACGGCAGCACCGCGGCAACAACGGAGACGTACGCGTTTTCCGACGAGTCACTCACTGGCACGCACACCAGCATTCACGGCGACGTCTGCGGTCTTCAACCCGCGATGACCAAGACACCGTTCACGCTGGCGTTCCAGGGGCCGCTGCCCAACCCGGTCGAGCGCTATCCGTTGGACTGCAACGAGATTGGGCAGTGTCGCTGAGCGGCTAAATCGGCTGAATGTAGTTGATCAACCACTTGCCGCCGATCCGCTGGAAATCGACTCGTAGCCGGCTGCCGTCGTACAGCGGCTCCCGCGACTTATCGGTCACGGTCCGGTTCATGTAGACCATCACCGACGCCGAATTGCGCTGCGCCGTCATGACGCCCACGCCGACAACGTTTGCCTGCACGACGACCTGACGCTTCTTCGCCTCCGGGATGATCTGCTGGGTTGCGCTCTTTTCGAACTCATGGCGATAGCCCGGTGTGAGTAGCGGATACGTGGCGTCCAGGCTGCGTTCGACGGTCTGGTAGTCGTAGGCGAACACCTGCGGAATTTCCTTGGCGGCCAATGGCGGAAGCACCGCGCGGGCGGACTGCTCGCCGCGGGTTTCCACCCGCTGCCAATAGAACCAGCCCCCTGCCGCGGCCAGCCCGACGAAGGCAGTGGTCAGCAAGCTGACGGTGGCGGCGATCAACCACCGCATCAATTGCCCCCGTCCGGATACTTCAGGTCGTAGCCGGTCATTCGCCCGTTGTCGTCCTCGTGCACGATCACGCGCATCCGGTAGGGCTCAGAGGGCTTGTTGACACCGTTGATGTCGGTAACGGTGACCCGCACCGAAACCAGCACCGAGGCATTGTCGGTGACGCTGTCGATGCCCTCGAGCGCGGCGCCGTTGATAACCGCCTCCGACGTCGCGTCGGTGTGACGGAATAGCGCTTTGATGTTCTCGACGTTGTTGTTCGAGCTGAGCATGCCCCGCAACGGCCCGCTGGTGCCGTCGACGAACCGGGACACGCTTTGGTCGATGGTGTCTGGTGTGTAGCTGAACATGTTGACGGCGGTCTGGGTGGCCGTGTCGACAAACCGTTGGGCGCGCGCCTGCTTGGCGTCTGCCTGGCGCTGCTGATGAATCGCCACTCCGAGTCCGCCGGCAAGCAGGGCGATCCCGACCAGGCCGGCCGTCAGCGCGATCCATCCGACCATGCGGCGATTGGCGGGCCGCCGTGGCGGCGGACCGACCGGCGTGGGTCGCCGCTTCACCGGCTCGGGCGGTGCCTCGATGCGAACCGTGGTGGAAGCGACCTCACCGCCAGCCGGGCCGGCTGCCCGCGACGCCCGCCGTCGCGTGCGCCCGGTCGCCACATCTGAAGTTGTCAAAACTGCCTCGGGTCGCGCATCAGGTCCACCCAGTTCTCCGCACTCGATACTCTGCCGGGCGCGAAGATACCAGTGCCTCCTGCGGGGTCCTGAAAAGCGCCGGTGTTCTGGTCGTAGGTGGTATAGGCCGCGCCGTTGGCTTGCGGTACGGGGCCGGGCGGCGGACCCCACGGCTTTTCCGGCGGCGGGAAAGGCGCCGGCGGCGAGAGTCCCACCGGCGGTGGGGGCGCTGGAACCGCCTTGGGGAACGGTATCGCCGGATCCTGCGGCGGGTACGGCGACGGCGGTATCCAGGCCTGCCGGCCATCGGTCCCACCGGTGTTGGGCGGCGGCTGCACCGGGAACGGCTGGTTCGGCGCAGGACCGGGTCCGGGCACCGCGCCGGGCGGCAGCGCCCCCGGGGGGTACGGTGTGCCCGGATCGGGATCGGTTCCTGGCGGGATGAACGGATACTTGTTGGGCGGCAGGATGTTCAACCCGTTGGTCACCGGAGTGCCGTAGGGGATCGGCGGTCCACGCCAGGGGTTCGTACCGGTCGGCACATATCCCTTCGGGTCGCGGCACAGCGCCACTGTCGGTGCTCGCTTGCCCGGGAATTCCTGACACGGGTAGTTACGCGCGCCACGCACGGTCGACGGATCGTTCTGGGCGGTCTTGCAGTACATGTCGTTCGGAATTTCCCGAACCGTCTCGTCGGCCGGCGTTCGGATCAGCGGCGGCGGAATGAAGCCGACGTTGCACGGCGGCGGGTCGATGTTGATCTTGAAGTCCAGCTTGGCGCCTTCGTCTTGGGGTGCACCGTTGGCCGCGGTGATAATCGCGGCGAACAGCGCCGGCAACACCACCAACAGCTGCTCGATCGATTTGTGGTAAATGACACCGACTCGGCCCAGGTTCGCCAGGTTGGCCGCCAACATCGGAAACGTCGGACGGATGCCGGAGAACGCCGTGTTGGCCGCGTCAGTAACGGGCGGGATCACATTTAGCAGGGTGCGCAATTGCGGATCGGCTTGGCGTACCTCGGAAGTGAACCGCGCCAACCCGTCCGACAGCGACTTGATGTTGTCACCGGAGCGAATCTGGGCTTGCAGCAACGGCCCCACTTGTTCGACCAATTGCGAGGTCTGCGGATAGGTGGCGTTGGCCTCGTCCACCAGCAGGCGGGACGATTCGATCAGCCGGGCCAGCTCCGGACCGGTCCCGTTGAATGCCGTAAAGGTTTCGTGCAGCAGTTCGCGCAGGCGCGTGTCGGCGACGCTGTTGACTAACGTCTCCGACTGGTGCAGCAGGCTGGCGACCTCGATGCCGATCCGGGTGTTATCTCGATCGATGCGAGATCCGTTGTGCAGCTTGGTCGTTGCGGGATGGTCCGGCGGCACCAAGTCGACATACTGCTCTCCGATAGCCGATACGCTTTTCACAGTCGCGGTCACGTTCGACGGCACGTAAGTGCCGCTGTTCAGCCGCATTACCGCGTCGACACCGTGGGAGTTAAGCCCCACCGACTCCACTCGGCCGACGGCGACACCGCGGTAGGTGACGTTCGCGTTCTTGTACAGACCGCCGCCGGCGACGAAGTCGGCGGTGACTCGGTAGGTGCCGAGACCAAACGAGGCAGGCAACCGCAAGTAGAAGATCGCCATGATGACAACAGTGATCACCGTGACCACCCCGAAGATGGCCAGTTGGACGCGCGTCAGACGATCAAGCATCAGTGGTCCCCTGGCGGCGTGCCGGGTGGAATCTTGAACGGGTCGGCGGCCTGCCCGGACAGGTTGGCCATTTCCCCGAGCAGGAAATCCGGTGGGTTGACGATGTCCTTCATGTGCAGCATGTTCGGGTCCAGCGGCCACGACGTGGTGAAAAACGTCTCGCCGAGCCGGCGCACGGTGAGGTCAAATGTGGTGAATACGTTGAGGTAATCGCCGCGCACGGCCTGCTTGATGCCGAAGTTCGGGAACGGGAACGTCAGCAAAATCTGCAGCGACGTGATGAAGCTCTTGCGGTTGTCCGCGAGTGCCTTGGTGACCGAGTAAAGGCTTTTCAGGTCCTCGGCAAAGTCGACTTTGGTTTGCGACAGTACATGCGACGCGACTGTTGCCACTTTCTTGAGTGCGGCGAACGCCTCGACGATCTTGTCCCGATTCTTATTGAGCACCAACAGCGCCCCCGGCAGCGATTCCAATGTCCGCCCGAGGCTGTCTTTGTTGTTCGCCAGGATCGCCGAGAACCGGTCTAAACCGTCGATGGCGGCGATGATGTCGTTGACTTGCTTGTTCAACCCCGCTGTCAACTCGGCCAAACGCGGCACCAGGTTGGTGAACTGACTCTCCCGGCCCGCGACCGCTTGATAACTCTCGTCGGTGATCTCCTGCAGCGCACCAAGATTGCCCTTGTTGACCA
>DAIODV010000052.1:12272-14384 GCA_036746615.1 Mycobacterium sp. | reverse complement strand
CGGCTGGGACATCAACACCCCTGCGTTCGAGTGGTACAACCAGTCCGGGCTTTCGGTCGTGATGCCGGTGGGCGGGCAGTCCAGCTGGTACACCGACTGGTACAGCCCAGCCTGTGGTAAGGCCGGTTGCTCGACCTACAAGTGGGAGACCTTCCTCACCAGCGAGTTGCCTCAGTACCTGCAGGCCAACAAGCAGGTCAAGCCGACCGGCGGCGCGGCAGTCGGTCTGTCGATGGCCGGTGCTTCGGCGCTGAACCTGGCGAACTACCACCCCGACCAGTTCATCGAGGTCGGCGCGTTCTCCGGTCTGATGGACCCCTCACAGGGCATGGGACCGTCGCTGATCGGCCTGGCCATGGGTGACGCCGGCGGCTACAAGACCAAGGACATGTGGGGCCCGAAGGAAGACCCGGCGTGGCAGCGCAACGACCCGCTGGTCAACGTAGGCAAGACCGTCGCCAACAACACCCGCGTGTGGATGTACTGCGGTAACGGCAAGCCGTCGGAACTCGGTGGGGACAACATGCCCGCCAAGTTCCTCGAGGGCTTCGTCCGGACCAGCAACATCAAGTGGCAGGACGCCTACAACGCGGCCGGTGGCCACAACGCGGTGTTCAACTTCGACGCCAACGGCACGCACGACTGGCCGTACTGGGGCGCGCAGCTGCACGCCATGCTGCCCGACCTGCAGCAGCACCTCGGTGCGACTCCGGGCGCCGGCCCGGCTGCTCCGGCTGCCACCGCGGCAGGTCAGCACACCTAAGCGTTGCAATAACAGGACTGACGGCGACGACCTTGCGGGTCGTCGCCGTTAGTCGTTTCCGGCGTCCTGCTATCCGCGGTGTGGTTAGCTACTTTGCGGGACGGGGGCGGTCTGTGCGGTCTCTGGGTTGGTGGTCGAGCGATGAGTGAGGTCATTATGAGAGGTCTGTCGATCCTGCAACGGCTCCTGGGTGCTGTCGTGCTGATGATGGGTGTCGCAGGCGCGGTCCACACCGGCGCCGCCCGCGCCGCGGGCTACGAGACGCTGATGGTGCCCTCGGCGGCGATGGGCCGCGACATCCCGGTGGCCTTCCTGGGCGGCGGACCGCACATGGTGGTTCTGCTCGACGCGTTCAACGCCGCGCCCGACGTCAGCAACTGGGTGACCGCAGGCAACGCGATGAACACACTGGCCGGCAAGGGGATCTCGGTGGCGGCCCCGGCCGGCGGCGCGTTCAGCATGTACACCAACTGGGAGCAGGACGGCAGCAAGCAGTGGGAGACGTTCCTGTCCAGCGAGTTGCCGGACTGGCTGGCCGCCAACAAGGGTCTGGCTCCGGGTGGCCACGCGGCGGTCGGCGCATCCCAGGGCGGCTACGGCGCGATGGCCCTGTCGTGCTTCCATCCCGACCGGTATGGCTTCGCGGGTTCACTCTCTGGCTTCCTGTACCCGTCGAACACCACGACCAATGGCGCGATCCTGGCCGGTATGCAGCAATTCGGCGGTATCGACGGCAACGGCATGTGGGGAGCCCCGCAGCTGGGTCGGTGGAAGTGGCACGACCCATGGGTGCACGCCGGCCTGCTGGCGCAGAACAACTCTCGGGTGTGGGTGTGGAGCCCGACGAACATGGGCGGCGATGCCGCCGCGATGATCGGCCAAGCCGGCGAGGCGATGGGTAACAGCCGGTTCTTCTACCAGCAGTACCGCAACAGCGGCGGCCACAACGGCCACTTCGACTTCCCGACCGGCGGCAGCAACGACTGGGGCTCGTGGAGTGCCCAGCTGGGCGCCATGTCCGGCGACATCGTCGGCGCGATTCGCTAGCTCGCCGACCCGGTACCGTAAAGGGGTGCGGCAGCCGTTTCGGCTGTCCGCTGTCGAATGAGTCGCCTGTGCGACTTCAGTGATGCTGCTAGCAGGAGACCATGGCTGTTAAATCCCGGCGTAATTCTCGGCGCAAGCGACACCGCACTCTGGCGTTGATCGCCGCCTGCGCAACGGCGCTCGTCGTGGGGCTGGTCATTTACGCCGTGGTCACGATCCTGCGGCAGCCCAATACCCCGCCGAGCGCGGTGCCGCCCAGCATCGTCCCGCCGACGAGCAGTGCGGCCCGTCCACACAAGCCA
>DAIODV010000052.1:0-12262 GCA_036746615.1 Mycobacterium sp. | reverse complement strand
CCACGACCCGCCTTCCAGGACGCCAGCTGCCCCGATGTCCAGCTGATCGCGGTTCCCGGCACCTGGGAATCGTCGCTGCAGGACAATCCGCTCAACCCGGTCGACTTCCCGAAGGCGTTGTTGCTCAACGTCACCCGGCCGATCAGCCAGCAGTTCAACTCCAGCCGAGTTGAGACGTACACCGTTCCCTACACCGCGCAATTCCACAACCCGCTGAGCGGCGACACCCAGATGTCCTACAACGACAGCCGGGCGGAGGGAACCCGCGCCACGGTCAAGGCGATGACCGACATGAACGCCAAGTGCCCGTTGACCAGTTATGTGCTGGTCGGCTTCTCCCAGGGCGCGGTGATAGCCGGCGACATCGCCAGCGATGTCGGCAATGGCCGCGGACCCGTCGACGACGATCTGGTGCTGGGTGTGACGTTGATCGCCGACGGCCGCCGCCAGCAAGGCGTGGGCCAGGAGATCGGACCCAACCCGCCGGGCGAAGGGGCCGAGATCACGCTGCACGAGGTGCCGGTGTTGTCCGGGCTCGGGTTGACGATGACCGGCCCGCGGCCGGGCGGATTCGGCACGCTGGGCAGCAAGACCAACGAGATCTGCGGGGCTGGTGATCTGATCTGCGCCGCCCCGCAGGATGCGTTCAGCCTGGCCAACCTGCCGAAGACGCTGGATGTGCTTGCCGGCGGCGCCGGCCAGCCCGTTCACGCGTTGTACGCCACCACGCAGTTCTGGAATTTGGACGGACAGCCGGCCACCGAGTGGGCATTGAATTGGGCGCACGACGCGATCGCGAACGCGCCGCACCCGAAACACGGGTAACAGGCGCAAGACACACCCCGGCTGCGATGGTCACAGTTCCGACAAGCGGTACCTTCGGATTTGGTGCGCGACGCGCCGCCCCGTAACATTAAGAGAGTTTTAAGAGCGTCGTGGATTGCGACGTCCGCTGGCCGACCACGCCGGATGTAACCGTCGGTGGAGCCCATATAGATGTGAGCCGACCTAGAGGTTTGTGACAGGAGTTGAGAGGCATGGCGTACCACAACCCATTCGTTGTGAACGGCCAGATCAAGTTCCCCGAGAACGCCAACCTGGTTGGACACGTCGAGAAATGGGCGAGGGTTCGCGGCGACAAGCTGGCCTACCGCTTCCTGGACTTCTCTACCGAACGTGACGGTGTGGCCCGCGACATCTCCTGGTCCACTTTCGGTGCCCGCAACCGGGCGGTCGGTGCACGGCTGCAACAGGTCACCAAGCCCGGCGACCGGATCGCGATCCTGTGCCCGCAGAACCTGGACTACCTGGTCGCGTTCTTCGGTGTCTTGTACGCCGGCCGGATCGCAGTGCCGCTGTTCGACCCGTCGGAGCCGGGACACGTCGGTCGCCTGCATGCGGTGCTCGACGACTGCGAGCCGACGGCGATCATGACCACCAGCGACGCCGCCGAGGGTGTGCGCAAGTTCTTCCGCAGCCGTCCTGCCAAGGAACGGCCCCGCGTCATCGCCGTCGACGCCGTACCCGACGAAGTCGCCTCCACGTGGCAACCGCCCGTCGACGCCGACGCCAACGACATCGCCTACCTGCAGTACACCTCAGGCTCCACCCGCACCCCGACCGGCGTGGAGATCACCTCGCTGAACCTGGCCCACAACGTGGTGCAGGTGCTGACGGCGTTCGAGGGCCGCGACGGCGACCGCGGGGTGACCTGGTTGCCGTTCTTCCATGACATGGGCCTGATCGCGGTCATGCTGTCGCCGGTGCTGGGCTACCACAACACGTTCATGACGCCCGCGGCGTTCGTGCGCCGGCCTGGCCGCTGGATCCGGGAGATGGCGCGCAAGCCCGACGACACCGAGAACAGCCAGGTGTACTCGGTCGCGCCGAACTTCGCCTACGAGCACGCGGCAGTGCGCGGCCTGCCCCGCGATGACGAGGAGCCGCTGGACCTGTCCAACGTCAAGGCGCTGCTGAATGGCAGTGAGCCGATTTCGGTGGCGTCATTGCGCAAATTCCATGACGCGTTTCGTCCGTACGGCTTGCGCGACAGTGCGATGAAGCCGTGCTACGGGCTGGCCGAAGCAACGCTGTTCGTGTCCATCACCCCGATGGACGAGTCGCCGACGATCATTCACGTCGACCGCGACGCGCTGAACAATCACCGGTTCGTCGAGGTCGCCGCCGACGCTCCGAACGCCGTCACCCAGGTTTCGGCCGGGAAGATCGGCGTCGACGAGTGGGCGGTCATCGTCGATGCCGAAACCGCCACCGAACTGCCCGACGGGCAGATCGGCGAGATCTGGCTGCACGGCAAGAACATGGGCGTGGGCTACTGGAACCGCCCGGAGGAAACGTCGGAGACCTTCAAGAAGATCCTCAAGTCCCGCACCAGCCCGTCGCACGCCGAGGGCGCTGCCGATGACGGGACCTGGGTTGTCACCGGCGACTACGGCACCTACTACAAGGGCAACCTCTACATCACCGGCCGGGTCAAGGATCTCGTCATCATCGACGGCCGCAACCACTATCCGCAGGACCTGGAGTACTCCGCGCAGGAAGCCAGCCGCGCGTTGCGCACCGGCTACGTCGCCGCCTTCTCGGTGCCGCTGAACCAGCTGCCCACTGAGGTGTTCGACAACCCGCACGCCGGCCTGAAATACGACGCCGACGACACCTCCGAGCAGTTGGTGATCGTCGCCGAACGCGCTCCCGGCGCGCACAAGCTGGACTACCAACCGATCGCCGACGACATCCGGGCGGCCATCGCGGTGCGCCACGGGGTGACCGTGCGCGACGTGCTGCTGGTGCAGTCCGGCTCGGTGCCCCGGACGTCGAGCGGCAAGATCGGCCGCCGCGCATGCCGCACCGCTTACATCGACGGAAGCCTGCGCAGCGGCACCTCGTCCCCGAATGCCTTCCCCGACCAAGCTGACTGATCACCAATGACTGACGTAGACACCGAATTTCAACCATCGGCCTCCGAAGCCGGTGAGCCGGCGGGTAATCCCGCGCGCACCGAGATGACTGTCGCCGAGGTGCGGCAGTGGCTGCGCAATTGGGTCGCCAACGCTGTGGGGCAGTCGCCCGACGCGATCGACGAGGCGACGCCGATGGTGGAACTGGGTCTGTCGTCGCGCGACGCGGTGGCGATGGCCGCCGACATCGAGGACCGCACCGGGGTGACGGTGTCGATCGCGGCGGCCTTCGAGCATCCGACGATCGAGACGCTGGCGACGTGGATCGTCGAGGGTGATCCGTTCGAAGACTCCACCGGCACCGATGACACCGACTGGACCCGCAGCGGGCCGGTCGAGCGGGTGGACATCGCGGTGGTGGGTCTGGCCACCCGGTTGCCGGGCGACATGAACACCCCCGAGGAGACCTGGCAGGCGCTGCTGGAGGGCCGCGACGCGATCACCGATCTGCCCGAGGACCGCTGGACAGAGTTCATGGAAGAGCCGCGGCTGGCCGAGCTGATCAAGAATGCTCGCACTCGCGGCGGCTACATCAAAGACATCAAGGGCTTCGACTCCGAGTTCTTCGCGTTGTCCAAGACCGAGGCCGACAACATCGATCCGCAGCAGCGGATGGCGCTGGAGCTGACCTGGGAAGCACTCGAGCACGCCCGCATCCCGGCGTCGAATCTGCGCGGCAAGTCCGTCGGCGTGTACGTCGGCACCTCGGTGATGGACTACAGCTACCTGGCGATGTCCGACCCGACCGTCGCCCACCCGTATGCGATCACCGGGACCGCGAGTTCGATTGTCGCCAATCGGGTTTCGTACTTCTTCGACTTCCACGGCCCGTCCATCGCGGTGGACACCGCCTGCTCGAGCTCGCTGGTCGCCACGCATCAGGCGGTGCAGGCGCTGCGCAGCGGTGAGTGCGACACGGCCATCGCCGGTGGCGTCAACGCGTTGATCACCCCGGCGGTCACGCTCGGTTTCGACGAGATCGGCCAGGTGCTCGCGCCCGACGGCCGGATCAAGTCGTTCTCGGCGGACGCTGATGGCTACACCCGCTCCGAGGGCGGGGCCATGCTGGTGCTCAAGCGGGTCGACGACGCGCGTCGCGACGGTGACCAGATTCTCGCCGTGATCGCCGGCAGCGCGGTCAACCACGACGGCCGGTCCAACGGCCTGATCGCGCCGAACCCGGACGCGCAGGCCGACGTGCTTCGTCGCGCCTACAAGGACGCGGGCATCAACCCGCGCAGCGTCGACTACATCGAAGCGCACGGCACCGGCACGGTGCTCGGTGACCCGATCGAGGCCCAGGCGCTGGGCCGGGTGATCGGCCGCGGCCGTCCCGCCGACAAGCCGGCCCTGCTCGGCGCGGTGAAAACCAATGTCGGACATATGGAGTCGGCGGCCGGCGCTGCCAGCCTGGTCAAAATGGTGCTGGCATTGCAGCACGACAAGCTGCCGCCGTCGATCAACTACGCCGGCCCCAACCCGTACATCGACTTCGACGCGTCGCATCTGCGCGTGCTGGACACGGCGGCCGACTGGCCCAGGTACGGCGGCTATGCCGTCGCGGGTGTGTCGAGCTTCGGCTTCGGCGGCGCCAACGCGCACGTGGTGGTGCGCGAGGTCTTGCCGCGCGACGTCGTCGAGCGCGAACCCGAGCCGCAGCCGGAGGTCGAGCCTGAGGACGTCGCACCGGAGCCGGTGCGCTTCGACGAGTACGGCGAATTCATCACTTCTGGTGACAGCGCGCAATCTGACGAGCCTGAGTATGAGCTGCCCGGCATCACCGAGGAAGCGTTGCGGCTCAAAGAGATTGCCCTTGAAGAGCTTGCCGCCGAAGAGCTCCCGGCGCCGCTTGTGCCGCTGGCGGTGTCGGCGTTCCTGACCTCCCGGAAAAAGTCAGCCGCCGCGGAACTGGCCGACTGGATGGAAAGCCCTGAAGGCCAAGCGGCGTCGCTGGAATCGATCGGCCGGTCGCTGTCGCGCCGTAACCACGGCCGCTCCCGTGCCGTGGTGCTGGCCCGCGACCACGACGAAGCCATCAAGGGACTGCGCGCGGTCGCCGACGGCAAGCAGAAGCCGAACGTGTTCAGCACCGACGGGCCGGTGACCAACGGCCCGGTGTGGGCGATGGCCGGTTTCGGCGCGCAGCACCGCAAGATGGGCAAGAGCTTCTACCTGCGCAACGAGGTCTTCGCTGAGTGGATCGAGAAGGTCGACGCGCTGATTCAGGACGAGCGCGGTTACTCGGTGCTCGAGCTGATCCTCGACGACTCGCACGAGTACGGCATCGAGACCAGCAACGTGGTCATCTTCGCGATCCAGATCGCGTTGGGTGAGCTTCTCAAGCATCACGGCGCCAAACCTGCTGCGGTAGTTGGCCAGTCGCTGGGTGAGCCCGCGTCGGCCTACTTCGCCGGCGGGCTGTCGCTGCAGGATGCCACCCGGGTGATCTGCTCGCGCTCGCATCTGATGGGCGAGGGCGAGGCGATGCTGTTCGGCGAGTACATCCGGTTGATGGCGCTCGTCGAGTACTCCGCCGACGAACTGAAGACCGTGTTCGGCGACTTCCCCGGCTTGGAGGTGTGCGTCTACGCCGCACCGAGCCAGACCGTGATCGGCGGTCCACCCGAGCAGATCGACGCGATCGTCGCCCGCTGCGAAGCTGAGGGCCGCTTCGCACGCAAACTTCAGACCAAGGGCGCGGGCCACACCTCGCAGATGGATCCGTTGCTGGGCGAGTTTTCCGCTGAGCTGCAGGGTATTTCGCCGCTGAGCCCGACCGCCGGAATCTTCTCGACCGTGCACGAGGGCACCTACATCAAGCCCGGCGGCGAGCCGATCCACGACGTCGCGTACTGGGTCAAAGGGATGCGGCATTCGGTCTACTTCACCCATGGCGTCCGCAATGCCGTCGACAACGGCTACACCACGTTCCTGGAGCTTGCGCCGAACCCAGTGGCGCTGATGCAGATCGGCCTGACCACCGCGTCCGCGGGATTGCCTGACGCGCAACTGATCGCGACACTGGCTCGCAAGCAGGACGACGTCGACGCGATGACGTCGGCAATGGCGCAGTTGTTCGTCTACGGGCATGACCTCGACATCAGCACTTTATTTCCCCGGGTTTCACCCGGGCCAGCCGGTCCCGAGGACTACGCGAACATCCCGCCCACCCGCTTCCGCCGCAAGGAACACTGGCTCAACGCGCACTTCTCCGGCGACGGGTCGGTGCTGATGCCGGGCACCCATGTGGCGCTGCCCGACGGCCGGCACGTGTGGGAGTACGCACCGCGTGATGCGACCGACTTGGCCGCGTTGGTGAAAGCCGCTGCCGCACAAGTGCTTCCGGATGCACAGCTAGTCGCCTCCGAGCAGCGGGCAGTGCCCGCCGAGAACGCCCGGCTGGTGACGACGCTGACCCGCCACCCTGGCGGTGCAGCCGTTCAAATTCACGCGCGCATCGACGAATCCTTCACGCTGGTCTACGACGCGCTGGTGTCGCGGGCGGGCCAGGCGGCAGTATTACCCACCGCCGTTGGCGCCGGTGCGGCAATCGCCTCGCCGGTGGCCGCCGCGGAGGCGCCCGTCGGGGCAGCCGAGCCCGAGGACGATGCCGGCACGTTGAGCGACAGCCTCACCGCGCGTCAGATCGGTGGGGGCTTGCAGCGATGGTCGCCGGATTCCGGTGAGACCGTGCGCGACCGGCTGGGCGCGATCGTGTCGATGGCGATGGGCTATGAGCCGGAGGACTTGCCCTGGGAGGTGCCGCTGATCGAGCTCGGCCTGGATTCGATGATGGCGGTGCGGATCAAGAACCGCGTCGAGTACGACTTCGACCTCCCGCCGATTCAACTGCAGGCAGTGCGCGACGCGAACCTCTACAACATCGAGCAGCTGATCGTGTACGCGATCGAGCATCGCGACGAGGTGGCCGAGCTACACGAACACCAGAAGACCCAGACGGCCGAGGAGATCGCCAAGGAGCAGGCTGCGCTATTGTCTGGCGCGACACCGGCTTCCGTCGTCGCACCCGCGCCTGACCCACAAGCGCCGCCCTCCGAGGCGCCGATCCCGCCGCCGCCGAGTAACCCGGAAGGCCCTGCGGCGCAACCTAACCTAGCGGCAGCCGCGCAGGCGCTGAACCAGCAGGCCGTCGCCGAGGCGCTGGGCTCCGACATTCCGCCACGCGACGCCGCCGAGCGGGTCACGTTCGCGACGTGGGCGATCGTCACCGGCAAGTCACCGGGCGGCATCTTCAACACGCTGCCGAAGCTCGACGACGACGCTGCCGCCAAGCTGGCACAACGGCTTTCGGAACGCGCCGAGGGGCCGATCTCCGCCGATGACGTCAAGGCCGCCACGACCATCGAAGAGCTGGCGAGCGCGGTGCGCGAACACCTGGAGGCCGGCCAAATCGACGGCTTCGTGCGGATCATTCGAGCCAGACCCGAAGGCTCCACCAGGCCACCGGTTTTCGTGTTCCATCCCGCGGGCGGATCAACCGTGGTGTATGAGCCGCTGCTCAACCGTCTGCCGCCGGACACCCCGATGTACGGCTTCGAGCGAGTCGAGGGGACCATCGAAGAGCGTGCAGCCCAATATGTTCCGAAGTTGCGCGAGCTGCAAGGCAACGGGCCCTTCATTCTGGTTGGCTGGTCGCTGGGCGGGGTGCTGGCCTACGCCTGCGCGATCGGGCTGCGCCAGCAGGGCTGCGATGTCCCGTTTGTCGGGCTGATCGATGCGGTGCGTGCCGGCGAGGAGATTCCGCAGACCAAAGAGGAGATCCGCAAACGTTGGGAGCGTTACGCAACCTTCGCCGAGCGGACATTCAACGTCGAGATCCCCGCAATCCCTTACGAGCAGCTGGAACAGCTTGACGACGAGGGCCAGGTGAAGTTCGTGCTGGAGGCCGTCAAAGCCAGCGGTGTGCAGATCCCCGGCGGGATCATCGAGCATCAGCGCACGTCGTATCTGGACAACCGCGCGATCGACACGGCGCAGATCCAGCCGTACGACGGCCACGTCACGCTGTACATGGCCGACCGCTACCACGACGACGCGATAATGTTCGAGCCGCGCTACGCCACCCGTAAGCCCGACGGTGGGTGGGGCGAGTACATCTCCGATCTCGAGGTCGTGCCGATCGGCGGCGAGCACATCCAAGCCATCGACGAACCGATCATCGGCAAGGTCGGCGCGCACATGACCCAGGCGCTCAACAAGATTAAGGGCGAGAGTCGGCTAGAGAAAGAGGAAGCAGCGAAGTGACCACCAAGACCACCGCCGAGCTGCTCGCCGAACTCCACGAAAAGCTAGAACTTGCCAAAGAACCCGGCGATCCTAAGGCCATCGCCAGGCGGGACAAAAAGGGCATCCCGAGCGCCCGCTCCCGCGTCTATGACCTGGTCGACCCGGGCAGCTTCCTCGAGACCGGGGCGCTGGCCCGCACGCCGGGCGATCCCAACGCGCCTTACAGCGACGGCGTGGTCACCGGTCGCGCCACGATCAACGGCCGGCCTGTCGGGGTGTTCTCCACCGACCAGACCGTGTTCCAAGGCTCCGTTGGTGAGATGTTCGGCCGCAAGGTTGCTCACTTGATGGAGTGGTGCGCGATGGTGGCGTGCCCGATCATCGGCATTAACGATTCCGCCGGCGCCCGCATCCAGG
Source organism: Mycobacterium sp. (assembly GCA_036746615.1). GTDB lineage: Bacteria > Actinomycetota > Actinomycetes > Mycobacteriales > Mycobacteriaceae > Mycobacterium. Next base: position 3,620 of record DAIODV010000052.1, on the reverse strand, counting down.
ACACCGCCACCTCGCTGGCGTGGTACGCCGAGCTGGGCCGCCGCCACGAGGCGCTGTCCGGGCTGGTGCCGCAGATCTCGCTCATTTTCGGCAAATGTGCTGGCGGAGCGGTGTATTCGCCGATCCAGGACGATCTCTTGGTCGCGGTCCGTGACCAAGGCTACTTCTTCGTCACCGGACCCGACGTGATCAAAGACGTCACCGGCGAGGAGGTCACCCTCGACGAGCTGGGCGGCGCCGATGCCCAGGCGCACTACGGCAACATCCACCAGGTCGTCGAATCCGAGGCCGCCGCTTACCAATTCGTGCGTGACTTCCTCTCGTTTATGCCGTCGAACTGCTTCGACAAGCCCCCGATCGTCAATCCCGGGCTGGAGCCGGAGATCACCCCGCACGATCTCGAGCTCGACTCGATCGTGCCGGATTCCGACAACACGGCCTACGACATGCACGAGATTCTGCTGCGGATCTTCGACGACGGCGACTTCCTCGATGTCGCTGCTCAGGCAGGGCAGGCCATCATCACCGGGTTTGCCCGGGTGGACGGTCGTCCGGTCGGCGTGATCGCCAACCAGCCCATGTACCTGTCCGGCTCAATCGACAACGAGGCCTCCGACAAGGCCGCACGGTTCGTCCGATTTTGCGATGCCTTCGACCTCCCCTTGGTGTTCGTCGTCGACACGCCAGGCTTCTTGCCAGGCGCGGAGCAGGAGAAGAACGGCATCATCAAACGCGGCGGCCGCTTCCTGTACGCGGTCGTCGAGGCCGACGTGCCGAAGGTGACGATCACCGTGCGTAAGTCCTACGGCGGCGCCTACGCGGTGATGGGCTCGCGGCAGCTGACCGCTGACTTCAACTTCGCGTGGCCCACCGCGCGGATCGCGGTGATCGGCGCTGAGGGTGCCGCGCAGCTGTTAATGAAGCGGTTCCCGGACCCGACCACGCCCGAGGCGCAAGCGATCAAGAAAGACTTCATCGCGGGCTACAACGCCAATATGGCGATCCCGTGGACCGCTGCCGAGCGCGGCTACATCGACGGGGTCATCGAACCGCACGACACCCGGTTGCTGCTGCGCAAGTCGCTACATCTGTTGCGCGACAAGCAAATATACCGGCGAGTCGGCCGCAAGCACGGCCTGATCCCGGTCTAGTTCCCTGGCGAGCAGACACAAAATCGCACGATAGCGGTCCAGCTTGTGCGATTCCGCGTCTGCTCGCTGCGAGTCGCTAGCCTCGAGCCGGGTGAGCTGGTCGACGTGGCCGCAGGTGCGTAACCGCCGACTGATCCCTAGCGAGAGCGGCGCGACTTAGTCGGAGCCTTTGGCGACCTGGCCTGTTGAGTTGCCTTTAGTTCGGCGTTGTCAGACTCCAGCCGGGCGTTGTGGGACTCCAGCGCGCTATTCCGGTTCTCCAGATCCAAGATGCGGGCGATGCCGGCCAGGTTGACGCCCTGGTCGACCAACTCGGTGATCTGCTTAAGCCGGTTCAGGTCGTCGTCGCTGTAGCGACGGGTGCCGCCGTCGGTGCGGGCCGGGGTCAGCAGGCCCCAACGCTCGTAGAGTCGCAGCGTCTGCGGGCCGAGTCCCGACAGCTCGGCCGCGACTGAGATCCCGTACACACCGCGCGCGGAGCGCGACATCGCCGCGTCAGTCAACGGCACCTCCGTTTCACTCACTCAATGGCAGGGTACATCATAAAAATGATTTCTGTTGACATGGCAAAGCTATATCGCTAGACATACATTATCAATGCTCGGAGGGGAGGTTACCGGGATGTTGAAGGACGCAGGTCAGCTGTGGGAATCCGACGACAGCTACCAGGCCACCCAACTCGACGGCAATGGCTCACGACCGGCGCGTCAGACGCTCACCGTCGATGGGGCCGACCAGTTGGGGGCGGTCGATGCGGTCTTGGGCGCCGGTGCACCGCAACGGGTCGGCAGATTCCGGTTCTTCCTCGACGGACACCGCTGGGAGTGGTCGGATGCGGTAGCACGCATGCACGGCTACGAACCGGGTGTGGAACCCAACACCGATTTGCTGCTGCGCCACCAACACCCCGAAGACCGCGAGCAGGTCGCCGCGGTGTTGCAGCGAGTACTGCGGGGAGAACCGTTTAGTAGCCGCCATCGCATCATTGACGCCGCCGGTCGCACGCACTGTTTGGTCGTCGCGGGTGACAGCATGGTCGACGAGGCGGGGACGGTGATCGGCACCTCGGGCTTCTACGTCGATGTCACTGAAGCGATCCAGTCCGACATCAGCAAGGTGCTCTCTCAAGCCGCTGCAGCCCGAGCCAATATCGAGCAAGCCAAGGGGGCCCTGATGACCGCCTACGGCATCTCCGCGGAACGAGCGTTCGACATTCTGGTGTGGCGCTCGCAGGAAACCAACGTCAAGCTCCGGGACTTGGCCGACCGTTTCCTGGCCGCGATCCAGGGCACCACACCGCCGGAGCGGCTTACCTATATCGATCACGCTCTGCTCACCATCGAGTAGCCTGCGCAGCCCGCCAAAAACTTTCGGGTTACCACTTGCGGAAGTGTCCGTCCAGTGGTATCACAAAGCTATGTCAGCAGACATAGATCGTCTGCCTTGATCAGGAGGTGAAACATGGTATTGATGCGTACAGATCCGTTCCGCGACCTCGACCGCTGGACACAACAGGTACTCGGTACGGCGGCTCGGCCCGCGGTCATGCCCATGGATGCCTGGCGAGACGGCGACAAGTTCATCGTCGAGTTCGATCTGCCCGGCGTGAACGCAGATTCGCTTGACCTCAACGTCGAGCGCAACGCGTTGACGGTCCGTGCGGAGCGCGCAGCGCTTGACCAGAACCGCGAAATGGTCGCTGCCGAACGCCCCCGCGGGGTATTCAGCCGCCAGGTGTTCCTCGGGGACAACCTTGATACCGACAAGATCGAGGCCAATTACCACGACGGGGTGTTGCGGCTGACCATCCCGGTCGCCGAAAAGGCCAAGCCGCGGCGGATCGAAATCAGCCACAACGGGCAAAAGACCGCGATCAACGCATAACCACACGCCATCCAGCGACGTCGCCGCCTTCAGCTGAAAGGGGGTGAGAACGGATGACCATCGACACGTCGACGGATGCACTGCTGGAAGAGGCGGAGGCGATCGTGCGTGCCGAATGGCTGCGCCTGCGCGAGAGCGAGTTCTTCGCGAGCTGCGCCGAGCTGCCGGCTGTCCGGAGCCGCGCCATTCCAATCGTCGTTACCGTCGCCCTGGATCAGCGCGACGCACGGCTAACCGGTGGCGGCGGACAGTGGCCCGCACGGCGTCGGGCGCGACGGGTGTGGCCCAGCCAGCGGTCTCCTCCGGAACACCACGATCCCCACTGAGCGCGTTGGCCAAATGGAGGTGATAGTCCCAACGACTACTGCGAGCCCGGGCTCCCGCTGCCCATCGTTTGCTCTTCCCAGGGCGGCGGGGGCCCGCTATTCGCGTGGAACACAACACTATTCGCACGACTGTTGATCGCGAAAAGACGTGGATGATGACGGTTAACCCGTATGCCGTGCTCGGTCTGGCGCCGACGGCGACGCAGGCCGAAATCACCCATGCCTACCGACGCCACCTACGTGACCATCACCCGGATCT
>DAIODV010000051.1:0-14457 GCA_036746615.1 Mycobacterium sp. | reverse complement strand
GCCCGCATCTCATGCGGGTCAGTCATAAAACGCGTAGGCATAACTTTCTCTCCTTGTCGTGAATGATCGAACTGTCGAAGTGGATGACTGGGTTCAGCTAGGCGGCATCGTCCCCTTCTTCATCAGACGAACACCTGCTTGGGCATGACAATCGGCTTGGTGCCGTAGCGCGGCCCGCCGAAGCCCATTCCCGCCTTACCGCCGACCGAGGCCATCCCTGGCATGACGCCGGGCATGCCTGCCATGCCGGCGCCCTCGTCAGCAGCCGCAGTCCAGCCGCTGGCCAAGGTGGCGTCGCTGACGGCGGCCGGGGTGGCCGCTGACCATGCGGCCGGTACCGAGAGCCCGCCGACCGAGGACGCCTCGCCCATACCGGCGAGCATTGCGGCTCCGCCAGCGGGGCCCGTCGCGCCGGCAAGTGTGGTGCCGAAGCCCAAACCTGCGCCGAGGGGGGTGGCGTCGCCGATGACGAAGCCGAGCGGAGCGTTCGCGGCGAAGTGGCCCAGCAGCGGCATCGTCGCGGTGAACATCATCATGCACCAGGACAGCGTCACGTCGAAGGTGTTAATGCTGTTGGCCACCGCGCCGACCCCGAAGAAGCCCTGGACGGCGTTGTAGAGGTCGGTCAGCGAGCTGGTGGCATCCGCCGAAGTGGCCGCGGCGGGGTTGGCGGCGGAACTCAGCGAGCTCTGCAGGTTGCCGAGCAAGCTGTTCAGCCCCGACGACGTCCCGTTGCTGCCGGCGGCGTTGCTGACCGCGGCAGCTTGCGCACCCGACCCGCCCGGGTTGGTGTTCTGCGCCGGCGGAGTCAACGGCGCTAGCTGTGCGGCGGCTGCCGAGGCACCGGCGTAGCCGAACATCACGGCGGCGTCCTGCGCCCAAAACTCGGCATACATGGCCTCGTTCGCCATGATCGCCGGGGTGTTTTGCCCAAGGATGTTGGTGGCCACGAGCACTGCCAGCTGAGCCCGGTTGGCGGCGATCACCGCGGGCGGAATCACCCCGGAGAAGGCCGCCTCATACGCCGCCGCTGATGACGTGGCCTGGATGGCCGCCTGCTGCAGTTGCGCGGCGGTGGTGTTCAGCCAGCCGATGTAGGGCTCTGCCGCGGCAGCCATCGCCGACGACGAGGGTCCCTGCCACTCGGAGCCGAGCTGGGAGATCACCGACTCGTAGGCCGTCGCGTTGGTGCTCAATTCAGAGGCCAGGCTGCTGAACGTGGAGGCGGCCGCCATCAGCGGGCCCGCTCCGGCTCCGGCGTACATCAGGCCGGAGTTGATCTCCGGCGGCCGTGCTGCGAAATCAAAAACCATTTCTTTTAATCCCGTCTTCTAGTTTGGTCAATGTGCGCTTCGTGTCGGGCCGGGTTTCCTACGTGACCATCGGCTTGGGCAGCAACGGCATCACCTTCGGCTTCACGCCGTAGCGGGGCGCTCCGAAGCCGCCCATGCCGCCGCGACCGCCGTTGGCAACTGCGGGCATGCCCGCGATCCCAGACATCCCGCCCGCGGTCGGCGCGGGACTGGTCCATGTTTGAGCCGCCAGCGTGACGGGCGCGCTGCTCGCTGGGACTCCAGCGCCGGCAGCCCAGCTGGGCGGCACCGAGAGGGCGCCGATCGAGGCACCCTGGCCGACCCCGGCCAACACCGGCGCTGCGCCGACCCCGCCGGCTGCACCCATCGCTGCGGGCCCGACGTCTCCGGCCAGGCCGGCTCCCAAACCGCCCAGGTCGGCACCGGCGGTCGAAGGCGCCGCGAGCGCGGTCAGCAGGCCGCCACCGCCCATACCGATCATGTCGGAGGCCGCTGATGCCCAGTTCCCGACCTGAATGTTGCCCAGGTTCATCAGGTTGCTGTTCAAGAACGAGCCGCTGAGGCTGCTGGTGACGCCGTTGATCAACTGCGCCAACGATTCGATCGGGTCCGTCGGGGCGGCCGACGTCGACGCCGCGGAGGCCGCGTTCGACAGCGAGTTCGCGCCGGCCGCGGCCTGGTTGGCCGCCTCCGTTTCTCCGTAGGACCCGGAGCTTTGGTTCAGCAGCTGCACGAACTGCTGGTGGATGGCCTGGGCTTGCGCGCTGACCGTTTGGTAGAGCTGGCCGTAGGTCGAGAACACGCCTGCCTGCATGGCCGAGACCTCGTCGGAGGCAGCGGGAACGACGTCTGTGGTCGAGCCTGCTGCAGCGGAGCTCTCGGTGGTAAACGAGTTGCCGATGCCCTCTAGCTGCGCCGCGGCTGCGGCGAGCGCTTCGGGCAGCGTCTTCACGTACGACATATATCTCTCCTGGTGGAAAAAGACCGACCCTGACAGGGTCGGCCGGCGGCGGTCAGCGTGTCAGTGTGTGTCTGGCATCCACGGTGACACTTTTGCTCAATTTCGCCTGGATGGCATAGCTGGTTAATGGCTTCTTAACGCCGGTGGCAAACTTTTAACACAACGCTTGCGCCGACCTGCCGATTCGGGCTCCTGATCAGCGCTGCCGTGCCGGCGCGCTACATTCGTCGCTGGCCCCCATAGCCCAATCGGCAGAGGCAACGGACTTAAAATCCGTCAAGTGTCGGTTCGAGTCCGACTGGGGGCACCGTCGGCGCCACAGCGGGCCGCGGCGGATCGTCCCGTCTGGTGAGAGGTTGGTCTTGCGGTGGTTGATCAGCTTTCGAAGCCTGACGCGGGCACTGAACCAAACCAGGACCAGAACGTAAGTGCGCCAATCATTTTCATAGCTACGCCCATGTATGGGGGCATGGCTACGGCGGCCTACACCTCGTCGTTGGCGCAAACGCCCAGTATTTTCATGAGCAATGGGCTGGGTCTGACTTACATGTACAGGGTCAACGACAGCGTCGTGGCGAATGCCAGAAATAATCTCGCGCACCAATTCATAGAATCCCAGGCGACTCATTTGATGTGGATCGACGCCGATATTGGATTCAATCCGATGGACATCGTGAGCATGGTGTATGCCGATAAGGACATCGTGTGCGGCATATATCCCAAAAAAGAAATTGAATGGAAGCGTGTCGCGCAGGCGGTCAAGGACGGCGTGCCGCCCGAGCGGCTAAGCGACCATGTCGGGTCGTTCGTGGTCAACTTGATCGGTGGCACTGCTGGTCAGGACTATGAAATCTCTGACGAGCTCTTCGAGATCGGCGGCGGGGGCACCGGATTTATGCTGATCAAGCGCGGCGTATTTGAGGCGTTATCCGCCGATGTTCCCGGCTATGTGCAAGAGGACATAACCATCAAGCAGTTTTACGCCTCGAGCATCGACCCGGAGTCGGGCATGCTCATGACGGAGGACTACCATTTTTGCAAATTGGCACGTAATGGCGGTTTCAAGATCTTCGCAGCGCCCTGGGTTCATTTGAGCCATACAGGAACCTACGTTTTCGATAGCCCCATTCAACCGGATTGGCTGAAGCTGAACGTTCAGGGCTGAGTCGCCAGGGCCACCGCAATGAAGTCGAGACGCCACAGCGACTGAAATAGCTTGCGCCCGAACTCTTCTAGCTCCGTTAGGCTGACCCCGGTCGAATCGTGCTGCTGCGCCACGGATGCTGCAATTTCTCGGATCGTGCGACGGCCATCGACGTTCTGCGCAAATGCCAACTGAGCCGGATTCAAGGGTATGGCCCCGCCCGGCCACACGGCTTGGTCGCCGGAGACGCCGCAGCGCGTTCGCAGCTCCGGAACGTAGTCGAGCGCCGCAGAGCTCGAGAAGTCAATCGTGTAGCTCTCTTTCGGCCGGTCGGGGCGGCACGCCATGAAGAAATGGCAGCCGTTGGACGTCTGCAGGCGTTCCATCACCGACCACATCTTCTTCTCCGGCAATGCATTTGCGGCCGGATAGAACCCGCTCGGCGGCGCGAACAAGTCGTGCGGATAGTACGGCGTCTTGTGGAACCAGCCCTGAAAGACCAGACCGGCCGCGCTGACCAGGTCGAGGCAGTCGTCGACGGTATAACTGCGCGCGCGTCCGTGTAAGAAGGTGTCGACCAGCGCGGCATCGTCCTGCAAATCGCGGGCGAGTTTCAGATAGCCCTGGACGGGGTGGTCCGGCGGTAACACCGAGATCGTGTCTTTGACAAGCTGCACGGAAGCGTCGTCCTGACTGAGGCTGAAGTCGCGAAAGACCGACTCCAGCAACTCAATTCCGATTCGGCCGTACTTCGCGTACAGCATCAGTGCCATGGCGCCATCGCGCCGCAGACAACTGGCGAGGGCCTTCAGGCCGGCCAGCGGATCGGCCATGTGATGTAGCACGCCGGTCGATACCACCAGATCGAAGTCGAGTCCCAGGGTCGGCAGCTCCTCGATCGGTAGCCGGTGCAGCTCGAGATTGACCAGCCCGTGCTTGTCTTTCAGATACTGCTGGTGATCCAGCGAGGGCTGGCTGATATCGACGGCGACGACCTTTGCGCCACGGTTGGTGAACGCGAAAACCGCGGCCTGGTTGGTGCCACAGCCCGCGATCAGGATGTCGAGGTCGGGCTGGTAGTCCCGGTCGGGCCATAACACCCGGTGCGAATACATCGGGTCGAACCACTCCCAGTTGCGAACGCTGTACGCCTGGAGGTCTGCAATGGGAGGCGGGTAGCGCCACCGCTCGTACTGGCGGCCGACAACGTCGTCGTTCACCTTGTGCTCCTCCACCGGGGGATTATGGGTTACGCCCAGCTCACCGGCAATCCGAGGAAGGCTAGCCACACTTGGATCAGACACACTTCGGACACTGTGATTTGGAACTCTTTTTGCCTCCAAAGGGTAAGAACGCCTTATTCAGCAATAATCGACTCAAGGTCGATTTCCGGTTAGCGAAACCAGCGAAACACCTGGCGAGAACTGTTGTCCCGTTTGCTGATTAGACCGAGACCAGGTGCGCCGAAAATAATACTTAAGGGCACTCTGAGTTACTGACGTGACCTGCGCGACAATCGATCAAACTGTCCTTTTTTGGCCCAATTTGGGCCGCTAGACTCGGCCGGAAAGCGGCGCCCCACGCGCCTGATCCGCGGAATCGTTGCGTTTGCGGAAGCGTTTGTATGTCCGACGTCCGCCCACCACGGATCAACGAGAAAAGGCTGGTGCCCTGTGAACGATGTGAGCCGTGCGAACGGACCGGAGGCCCCGGGCTTCACGGTGGTCGACAAAATCCCCGTGCAGCATGGCGCCGTCAGCGGTATCGCTGTCAGCCCCGACGGCACACGGCTACTGGTGACCCACTACGGCGACAACAGCTTCTCGCTGATCGACACCGCTGACGGTGCGGTCGCGCAAACCGTCGTCGACGTCGACGAACCGTTCGCGATTGCCGTCTCGGGCACGCCGCAAAGCCGCGCGTACGTCAGTACCGTGTCGGCGGCATACGACTCGATTTTGGCGTTCGACCTGGCTGCTAATCACGTCGTCGGAGAGCACCCGGTGGCGCACAGCGTGACCGATCTGGCGGTCAGCCCGGACGGACGGTACGTCTACGCCAGCCGGACGGCGGCCCATGGTGCCGATGTCGCGATCCTCGACACCAAGACTGGTTCCGAAGAGGCGGTCGGCATCGCGGCCGTCGTTGGGACCACTACCGGGTGCGTACGCGTCAGCCCGGACGGCCGGCGCCTGTACGTGGCGGCGAATAGTCCGGCTGCGGCAGAGCTTGTCGTGATTGACACGCACAGCAACCAGGTGCTCAACACTTTCGAAATCGGTTGTCCGATCCGCGATATCGCGCTCAGCCCGAACGGCGCCACCGCGTATGTCGGTAGCTGCAGCCCCGACTTCGGCCCGGTCCTTGACGTCATAGACACCCGAACCAACGCCGTTACCGGCACCCACAAGGTCGGCGATGCCGCCGGCTTGCTGGCCCAGTTGGTGTTGAGTCGTGACGGCGAGCGGGCGTACCTCGTCGGCGACAGCAGCGTGACGGTGTTGTCCACTGCGACGCACGACGTTATCGGCAGCATCGCCGTCGGCGCCCAGCCTTCATGTCTGACCGAGAGCCCGGACGGGAATCGGTTGTACATCGCCGACTACTCCGGCGCGATCACCGTGCTGACGGTCGCCCCCGCAGGTACAGACGCGCTCAGCCCGGACGAGGTGCCGACAGCCCCGCATCAGTGGGCGCTGTCCAACTTGCTGGGACTCGAGCCGACGCCTGCGTAGCCGCCAGGGCGCTTGGCGGGGCATGCGATGATCGCCACCAGGAAGGTGGTTCATCGATGTACAGCACCATGTCGAGCTTCCCGTTGACCATCGCCGCCATCTTGCGACATGCGGCCGGCGTGCATGGGGCACGCAAGGTCACCACTGCGACCGGGAGCGGTTATCGCCACACCAGCTACGCCGAACTCGGTCAGCAGGCAGCTCAACTTGCACACGGATTGCGCCGTCTCGGCGTCAGCGGCGACCAGCGGGTCGCCACGTTCATGTGGAACAACACCGAACATCTGACGGCCTATCTGGCTGTGCCGGCGATGGGTGCGGTGCTGCACACACTCAACATCCGGCTCTTTCCCGAGCAGATCGTGTACGTGGCCAACGAGGCCGAAGACCAAGTCGTGGTGGTCGATTTGTCGCTGGCCAAACTGCTCGCGCCGATCCTCGCCGACCTCGACACCGTGCACACCGTGATCGCGGTCGGAGACGGTGACCTGGCGGCACTGGAGGAATCCGGCAAGACGGTGCTGCGCTATGCCGATGTGATTGCCGGCGAGTCGACTGAGTTCGAATGGCCCGACATCGACGAGAACTCCGCGGCCGCAATGTGTTACACCAGCGGAACGACGGGCAACCCCAAAGGCGTTGTGTACAGCCATCGTTCGAGTTATCTACATACGATGGCGACCTGCACCAGCAACGGTATCGGGGTCGGTTCCAGCGATTGCGTGCTGCCGATCGTGCCGATGTTCCATGCCAACGCCTGGGGCTTGCCGTATGCGGCACTGATGGCGGGCGCGGACTTGGCGCTGCCGGACCGCCATCTGGACGCCAAGTCGCTGATCGACATGATCGAGACGCTAAGACCTACCGTCGCCGGCGCCGTGCCGACCATCTGGAACGACGTCATGCACCACCTCGAACGCGAGCCCGACCACGACGTGTCGTCGCTGCGAGTGGTGGCCTGCGGCGGCTCGGCTGTGCCGGTGTCGCTGATGCGCACCTTCGAGGAAAAACACGGCGTCCAGATCCGTCAGCTGTGGGGGATGACCGAGACGTCACCGATGGCCACTATGGCCTGGCCGCCGCCGGATACCCCGGCCGACCAGCACTGGACGTTCCGCGCAAGCCAGGGCCAGCCGGTATGCGGTGTGGAAGCCCGCATCGTCGACGACGAAGGGCAGGTGCTGGCATGCGACAACGAAGCGGTCGGTGAGGTGGAAGTTCGTGGGCCGTGGATCACCAGTTCCTACTACCGGGGCCACGACGAGTCGAAGTTCGACTCCGGCTGGCTGCGCACCGGCGACGTGGGCCGCATCGACGAACGAGGATTCATCACGCTGACCGATCGCGCCAAAGACGTGATCAAGTCTGGCGGGGAATGGATTTCGTCGGTCGAACTGGAAAACAGTCTGGTCGCGCATCCGGACGTCATCGAGGCCGCCGTGGTCGGAGTTCCCGACGAGCGCTGGCAGGAACGGCCGCTTGCCGTCGTCGTCGCCAAAGAAGGATCGGACGTCAGCGCCAGTGATCTGCGAAACTTTCTGGCCGACAGAGTCGTTCGATGGTGGCTGCCGGAGCGCTGGACATTCGTCGACGAGATTCCCCGGACCAGTGTCGGCAAGTACGACAAGAAGACGATCCGGTCTCGGTACGCCGACGACGTCTATCAGGTCGCGGAGGTGCGAGACTAGCGCCATGACAAGTTCTTTGGCGGTCGAACACTCGCGCCTGATACCCGTCGGCCTCGATGAGGCCTTCGCCGGCACCCTGCCGCTGCCGCTGCCAACAATTTTCAGCCACTGGTATGGGCCCATCCCGCCGATCAAAGAAGTCCGCGAGCAGACCGGCGAGTGGCACGCACCTGGACAGACACGCAAAGTGATGCTGACCGGCGGCGGAAGTATGCGCGAAGAGCTGACCAGTGTCGATCCGCCGCATTCATTCGGCTACACCCTGACTCAGATCACCGGCCCGTTGGCACTGCTGGTCGGACACGCTGAGGGCCAATGGGTGTTCACCGCGAGCGGTAGCGCGACCACGGTCACGTGGCGCTGGATTATTCATGCCCGGTCGGCGCTTGGCGCGTCATTGCTGCCGGTACTGGGCTGGCTGTGGAAGGGCTACGCGCGCCGATCGCTGGAAACACTGTCGGCCGTGCTGACGGGCTGACTATGTGCCGACTTTTCGGGTTGCATGCCGGCACAGACGTTGTCACCGCGACATTTTGGCTGCTGAACGCTCCGGACAGCCTCGCCGAGCAGAGCAGGCGAAACCCCGACGGCACCGGCCTGGGCGTGTTCGACGGAGACGGCTGCCCGCAGGTGCGCAAGCAGCCGATCGCCGCGTGGCAGGACACCGACTTCGCCACCGAAGCTCATGACATGACTGGCACCACGTTCATCGCGCACGTCCGCTATGCGACGACCGGATCACACGACGTGGTCAATACCCACCCGTTTCTGCAAGACGACCGGATTTTGGCGCACAACGGCGTGGTGGAAGGCCTTGATGTGCTCGACGAGCGGCTGCGTGAAATGGGCGCTGCCGACCTGGTTTTGGGGCAGACCGATTCCGAGCGGGTGTTCGCGTTGATCACCGCTTCGATTCGGGCGCGTGGCGGGGAGGTGACGGCCGGTTTGGTCGACGCGATGAAATGGCTGGCGGCCAACGGAGAGATCTATGCGGTCATTCTGGTGCTGAGCACCGCCACCGATATGTTTGCGCTGCGCTACCCGGACACCCATGAGCTGTATGTATCGGATCGCCGGGAAATACCTTCGGATCGCCAATTTCATTTGCGCACCAAACGCATTCGCGCACACTCCGAACACCTGCGGCTGCGCCCTTCGGTGGTGTTCGCCACCGAGCGCATGGACGACGACCCGCGCTGGCGCCTGATCGACCCGGGGGAGTTGGTCCACGTCGATGCCGGATTACAGATCAGCAGCCAGGTGGTGCTGCCGGATCCACCCCGGCATCAGTTGAACCTGGAAGATCTGGACGCGACCGCCCAGGCCGCCCAGCACGCGCAGGCAAAGTGACGCCCAAACGAGCGCTGGTACTCGGTGGCGGTGGTGTAGCTGGAATCGCGTGGGAGACCGGCATTCTGCAAGGTATCGCTGACGAATCGCCCGCGACGGCGCAAGCGCTGCTGGATTCCGATGTGCTGGTGGGCACGTCGGCCGGCTCGGCGGTCGTCGCACAGATCGGGAGCGGCTTGAGCCTCGAGGAGCTGTTCGCGCGGCAAGTCCAGGAAGCATCCACCGAACTCGATCCAGGTGTCGGGATCGATGCCATCACCGAACTCTTCCTGGCGGCCCTGTCGCATCCAGACGACACGGTTCCGCAGAAGCGGCAGCGGATCGGGGCGGTCGCGCTGACAACACAGACCGTGACCGAACCGGTCCGGCGCAACGTGATCGCCCAGCGCCTGCCGGTACACAGCTGGCCCGACCGGATGCTGCGCGTCACCGCTATCGACATCGCGACCGGGGAACTGGTTGTGTTCGACCGTGATTCGGGTATCGAACTCATCGACGCGGTGGCCGCCAGTTGCGCGGTACCCGGGGCCTGGCCGCCGGTGACGATCGGGGACCGGCGCTATATGGACGGCGGGATCGGCAGCACCATCAACCTGGACGTCGCCGACGACTGCGAGGCGGCGGTGGTTCTGGTGCCATCCGGTGTGTCGGCGCCGGCGCCGTTCGGCCCCGGGCCGCTCGCCGAGATCGAGGCGTTTGGCGGCAAAGCGCTGGGCGTGTTCGCCGATTCGGAGTCGCTGGCGGCTTTCGGGCCTAATGCACTCGATCCGCGCTGCCGAGTCGCCTCCGCGGAGGCCGGGCGTGCACAGGGCCGACGCGAGGCGGCCGGCGTCGCCGCATTCCTACGCGGTCGCTGACTCGATCAGCGAGGCAAGCTCTGCGATCACGTCGTCGAGCGGAGTTGTCGATCGGCGCACGCGGCACAAGATGATCGCGCCTTCGATGGCGGCCACGGCCGTCGTCGCCAGTCGGTTCGCACGCTGCGCGTCGACCCCTTCGGCCACGATCGCCGCGGCGAGGGCCTGTTGCCAACGTTGGAAGATCGCCGCAACGGTCGGTTGCAGGTGTTGATCATCGCGTGAACCACCGACAGCGACGGAGACGACGGGGCAGCCGGCGCTGAAGTCGGAGTCGAGCAGCAGCTTGTTCCAAAACCTCCCGAAGCGGCGCAGCGCCTCGACGGATCCCAAGGCAGTCGCGCGCTCGATGATGCCGCTGATGGTGTCGCCGGCCAACGCCAGCGCGTCGGCCAACATCTCGCCACGACCCCCGGGGAAGTGGTGGTACACCGAGCCCCTCGGCGACTTGCTGCGGGCGAGCACGGCATCGACTGTCACGGCGCCCGCACCCCGCTCACGCAGCAGCTCGACCGAACTGACCAGCATCTTCTGCCTGGTGTCGGAGCGGGCTCCCATCGAAAACCTCCACGGAAAACACTATGCTATGGTGCATAGCATAGCATCGTTGGCTGAAAGGACGGCCGTTATGACAGCTGACTGGCAGCAGACGGCCTGCATCCTGTGCGAATGCAATTGCGGCATCGTCGTGCAACTCGACGGGCGCAAGCTGGCGAAAATCCGTGGTGACAAAGAACATCCGGCATCGCAGGGCTATACCTGCAACAAGGCACTGCGGCTCGATCATTATCAGAACAATCGTGGCCGGTTGACATCGCCGATGCGCCGACGCCCCGACGGCAGCTACGAAGAAATCGATTGGGACACCGCGATAACCGAAGTTGCCGCCAGCATCGCCCGCATCCGAGATGCCTACGGCGGCGACAAGATCTTTTACTACGGTGGCGGCGGACAGGGTAACCACCTCGGCGGGGCATACAGCGGCGCGTTCCTCAAAGCGGTCGGGTCTCGCTACCGGTCAAATGCGTTGGCGCAGGAGAAGACCGGTGAAGCCTGGGTCGATGCCCACCTGTATGGCGGCCACACTCGCGGCGAGTTCGAGCATGCCGAGGTGTCGGTGTTCGTCGGCAAGAACCCGTGGATGTCCCAGAGCTTTCCCCGTGCCCGCACCGTCCTCAACGAGATTGCCAAGGATGCGCGTCGCTCGATGATCGTCATCGATCCGGTCGTGACTGATACGGCCAAGATGGCCGACTTCCACTTGCGCGTTCGGCCTGGAACAGACGCGTGGTGCCTCGCCGCGATGGCCGCGGTGCTGGTCGGAGAAGACCTGTGCGACAACGAATTCCTCGCTCACCACGTCACTGGCGCCGATTCCGTTCGAGAGGCACTACGCGCAGTCCCGGTTGACGATTACGCCGAGCGGTCCGGTGTGGACGCGGAGCTTCTTCGCGCGGCGACCCGTCGCATCGCAGGTGCGGACAGCGTCGCGGTATTCGAAGACCTCGGTGTGCAGCAGGCGCCCAACAGCACGCTGTGCTCATACCTGAACAAGCTGTTGTGGATTCTGACCGGAAGCTTTGCCAAGCGCGGCGGGCAGCATCTGCATTCAGGCTTCGGTCCGCTCATGCGCCATGGAACCGAAGTCGGACGCACTCCGGTCACGGGAGCACCGGTGATCAGCGGGCTAGTGCCCTCTAACGTTGTGCCGCAAGAGATCTTGTCCGATCATCCCGACCGGTTCCGCGCGATGATCGTCGAAAGCAGCAACCCTGCCCATTCCCTGGCCGACTCGTCGGCCTGCCGCGCAGCGTTCGAATCCCTGGAGCTACTGGTCGTCATCGACGTCGCCATGACCGAAACGGCAAGGCTCGCCGATTACGTTCTTCCCGCAGCCAGCCAGTTCGAGAAGCCCGAGGCAACGTTCTTCAATCTCGAATTCCCGCACAACACGTTTCAGCTACGCCAGCCGCTGATGGAACCGCTGCCCGGCACACTGCCTGAGCCGGAGATCTGGGCTCGGTTGGTCCGTGCTCTCGGTGTGGTCGACGACAACGAACTGCAGCCGCTGCGGGACGCCGCAAAAGAAGGCCGCGATGTGTACACAGGCGCCTTCATGACGGCCGTCAGTACGAATCCAGTACTCGGAAAAGTGCTTCCGTATGTGCTCTACGAAACCCTCGGGCCCACATTGCCGGACGGACTGGCCGGCGCGGCGGCGTTGTGGGGCCTGGCACAGAATGTCGCACTGGCGTATCCGGACGCGGTTCGTCGGGCGGGGCATGCCGACGGCAATGCGCTGTTCGACGCGATCTTGGATAGCCGCTCCGGAGTGACGTTCACCGTTCACGAATACGAAGACGACTTCCAATTGATCCGCCATGCCGACCACAAGATTCATCTCAATATGCCGGAAATGCTCACCGAAATCGGTCGGCTGTCCGACGTGCCGATCCGGCACACCACGGCCGAGTTCCCGATAGTGCTATCGGCAGGTGAGCGCCGATCCTTTACTGCCAACGACATTTTCCGCGATCCGTCGTGGCGCAAGCGGGATGCCGAAGGGGCGCTGCGCGTCAGTGTCGAGGACGCCCAACACCTCGGGTTGGTGGACGGTGGCCGGGTCCGAATCACGACCGCAGCCGGCAGCGCGGAGGCGAGCGTCGAGATCAGCGAGGCGATGCAGCGCGGGCATGCCTCGCTGCCAAACGGTTACGGCTTGGACTTCACCGGTGATGACGGTGCCGTCACGGTTCCCGGTGTCGCGCCAAACACGCTGACGTCGACGCAATGGCGTGACGCCTACGCCGGCACGCCGTGGCACAAGCATGCGCCGGCCCGCCTCGAGGCGGTGCCTGCGGGCTAGGCGTCCAGCGAATCTAGCGCCCGGGCGGCCAGCGTTCGGCCGACGTCGATCACCTCAGCCGCGCGGTGGAATTCCAAGCCGCGACAGGCCGACCGCGGAACCTCGATGAGCAAGTCGGGCGGGTAGGCGGCCAGCGTATGGCGCGCCAGGGCAGCCTGGGCGATGTCGATGGTGCGGTTCATCACTTCGAAACCGCCCAGTTTGGGCACCCCAGGTTCGTCGCTCGATTCGGCCTCGAACTCGGCTTCGGCTTCGGGCTCGGCAACCC
Organism: Mycobacterium sp.; assembly: GCA_036746615.1. Lineage (GTDB taxonomy): Bacteria > Actinomycetota > Actinomycetes > Mycobacteriales > Mycobacteriaceae > Mycobacterium. Next base: position 1,275 of record DAIODV010000051.1, on the reverse strand, counting down.
CGAACCGGTTAAGCACCGCCCGCGCTGTGGGTCGGTCCAGCAGCGCCGAAGTGCTGCTGAGCATGCGGTTCAGCCACTCGGTGGTCGGCCGTGGTTGGGGTTCGTGATCGCCAGCGGCCTCGCTGCCGGACAGGCTGACGGCGATGGTCAGGTCGGCGTTGACCGCGGCGATCGGCGCCATTGGCAGCGGATCGAGGATTCCGCCGTCGGCGAGCAGGCGCCCGTCGGCGACGTGCGGCGCGATCACGCCGGGGATGGCGATCGATGCCCGGATGGCCTCGTCGACGGGCCCGCGCTGCAACCACACCGACTTGCCGGCCAGTAGGTCGGTCGCCACCGCCGTATACGGAATCGGAAGTTGTTCGATCGTCGCCGCGCCGAGAATGTCGCGCACGGCGTCGAGGATCTTTTCGGCTCGCAACACACCGGCCGCCGTGATCGACGGATCCAGCAGCCGCAGGATGGCGCGCTGAGTCAATGAGCGCGCCCAGTCGGCGAACTCGTCGAGCCGGCCCGCCGCCTGCAAACCGCCGACGAGTGCGCCCATCGACGAACCCGCGATCCCGACGATCGCAAACCCCCGGTCGCGCAGCTCGTCGATCACCCCGATGTGGGCGTACCCGCGCGCGCCGCCGCTGCCTAATGCGAGCGCGACCCGGGGTGCATCGAAGTCGGCCATGTCTTCACTATGTCTTCAAATCCGGGGTCGCCCGCTTCCGGGCGGGATTTTTTCAGCCGTGATCCGAATTCAGCCGCATTCATTGTTGGCGGCGGCTTTGGCCGCGACGATGACCGCCGCCTGCCTGGCCAATGGCAATGCGGCCCACGGAGTGTTCCAGGTGCCGGCGCCGATGGCACCGGGCGTCTGGACAGCTGCCAGGTAGGCCTCGATCAGCGCCTGGCGATCGCCTGGGCGGCCCTGCATCCACGTCTTCGCTGCATGACAGGCCTGGAAATAGCCTTCTTCGCCTGACTGCGCCGGCACGTTGATCTGGGTTGTCACGCCGGCCGGCGACATGGCGACGGCCCCCGGTGGCGCCGTCGCAGCGGCTTCTTTGGTACCGGGCCCGGCCGACACTGACGCGGGCGCACCTGTGTTGGTGTGCGCCGAGCAGCCCGCCGCCGCCGACCCGACGGCCGCGGTGACAACCGCACCCCACACAACTGGGCACCAGCGCACCTGAATCAATCTATGCAAGACTGTCTGCCGTGACTCGGCGAACGGGACTTTGGGAGTGTTTTCCGCGGGAGTGTTGTCGGCTCTGACTGCCGACC
>DAIODV010000050.1:9351-14544 GCA_036746615.1 Mycobacterium sp. | reverse complement strand
ATCCCACGTCATCGACAGATCTGAACTCCACCGCTGCTGGTTCACCACGATCAGATAGATCGCGATCCAGGCGGCGGTCAGCGCCAGCGACACCGCCCACAGCCGCAGCCCGGCTCGCCACACCGTGCGCAGCGCCGCGCGGTCACCTTGTACGTGGCACAGCAGTGCGGCGATGGCGAATGCAACAAACGGAATCACCGCAGCCTTCTCGAAGAACAGCAGCCCGCCGAGGTAAACGAGCACGCCGGTGACCGCGTAGCGCTGATTGCCGGTCCGAACCAGCATGACCGCGTCGGCGCAGACCCAGGCCAGCGCGGCCAGCATTGGCAACGAGTTCAGTGCCGCCGCCCACCACGCGAAACCTGGGACACCCAGCGGAGTGAACAGTGCAAATGTCAGCGGGATAAGCAGCACCGGCCGCCAGGCGAGGATCACGTACAACGCGCGCAACAGCGCCAGTGAAGCCAGCAATTGCAGTACCAGCAGGCTGATCGCCGGCCCGATCCAGTTCAACGGCGCCAGCCGGGTAATCGCTCCGGCGACCAGGAAGGCGGCCGGCATGACGTGGCCGTCGTGGTCGTCGAAGAGGTACGACGGCGACAGCAGGTTATGCGTGCCGGCCCGGCCGACCAGGATCAGGTCATCCCAGTAGAAGTAGCCCCGAAACGCCAGCACCGCCCGGATCACCAGCTGCACCGCGATCAGCGCGGCGGCGGCCAACGCGACATTCGGGGTCCGGGCAGCCCATCGGTATGGTGGGCCGGTGCGCGCACTGGTCACCGGGGCAGCCGGTTTCATCGGGTCGACGCTAGTCGACCGGTTGCTGAGCTACGGTCACAGCGTCGTGGGCCTGGACAACTTCGCATCAGGGCGAGCGACGAACGTCGAGCACTTGTCCGACAATTCCGAGTTCGTCTTCCGCGAAGCCGATATCGTCACGGCCGATCTGCAGGCGATCCTCGAAGAGCACCGCCCGGAAGTGGTATTTCACCTTGCCGCGCAGATCGACGTGCGGCACTCGGTGGCCGATCCACAATTCGACGCGTCGGTCAATGTAATCGGTACGGTGCGGCTGGCTGAGGCGGCCCGGACAGCCGGTGTGCGCAAAGTCGTGCACACCTCGTCGGGTGGTTCGATCTACGGCACCCCGCCGTCGTATCCGACGAGCGAGGAGGTGCCCACTGACCCGGCGTCGCCATATGCGGCGGGCAAGGTTGCCGGCGAGATCTACCTCAACACGTTCCGCCATCTGTACGGTCTGGAGTGCTCGCACATTGCGCCGGCCAACGTCTACGGCCCGCGACAAGACCCGCACGGCGAGGCTGGTGTGGTCGCGATCTTCGCCCAGGCGCTGTTATCCGGTAAGCCCACTAAGGTTTTCGGCGACGGCTCCAACACCCGCGACTACGTGTTCGTCGACGACGTCGTGGATGCGTTTATCAAGGCGGCTGAGCCGGTTGGTGGCGGCCAGCGGTTCAACGTCGGCACTGGTGTGGAAACGTCGGACCGCCAACTGCATTCAGCCGTTGCCGCTGCCGTCGGCGGCCCGGACGACCCGGAATTTCACCCTCCGCGGTTGGGTGACTTGAAGCGGTCCTGCCTCGACATCGGTTTAGCTGAAAGGGTTTTGGGCTGGCGCCCGCAGGTAGCACTCGACGAAGGCGTACGCCGCACCGTTGAGTACTTCCGGAACACCCGCGCCGGCTAACGTGGTTCAGGTGTTTGCGCGCCTTCCAGCGCGACGGCGCGGGCCAGTCGCGCGTAACGCAGCTCCAAGTCCTTGAATCGCAAATAGGTGCTCAAAGTGGTGAAGATGAAAGCGATTATCAGCGCGTAGAGCATGAGGTCGGTGCCGCGGTCAACGCCGACCCAGTGCGCTACCACCGTGGTGTCGTTGGGCCGCAGCACGGCGTAGACGCCGGCGAGTACGAACACCAGATAGCCGACTTTGACCCACGCCTTCGACTGAGCGCTGCGACGAGAGCGCAGCAGGTAAACGAGTAACGCGATGATCGAGGTGATCAGCAGACCCTGGATCCAGTTCATCGCGGTGTCCTTCCTCGTAGGAATCCGTCGAAGATGATGTTGACACCGTTGAGCAGCGGCTGGCCTTTGGCTTTCGAATATTCGGTGTAAAGCACCTCGACGGGTTCTTCGGCGACGCGCCAACGGTTTTCGGCGATGAGCATGATGAACTCGGTGGCATGGCTCATCCCGCTCATGGTGATGTCCAGCCCGTCGGCAACGGTCTTGTTGAAGACCCGCAGCCCGTTGTTGGTATCGGTCAATCCGAGCTGACGCCCGCGCGGGCTCAGCCATGCCGCCGTCTGCAGCACGATTCGTTTGAGGAACGGCGGCCTGCTGACACCCGGGCCGAATCGGGTTCCGATGACGACGTCGACATCGCCGGCACGTAGCCGGTCGATCATCGTAAGAACGTCTTTGACGCGATGCTGACCGTCGCCGTCGAAGGTGGCGAAGACCTGTGCGCCGGCCTGGCGGCGGGCGTATTCGACGCCGGTCTGGATCGCCGCGCCCTGGCCCAGGTTCACCGGGTGGCGCACCAAATGCGCCCCCGCCCGCAAGGCCACGTCGGCGGTGCCGTCGCCGCTGCCGTCGTCCACACACACGACGTTGTCGAACACCGACCGGAGGTCGGCGACGACATCGCCGATGACACCGGCTTCGTTGAAGGCTGGAACGACGATCCAGACATCGGGGTAACCCATTTCAAGCCCACAACTTACCTGGGGATCAACCACACGCCGGGAACAGCAGTTCAGCTGTTTGAACGCGACAGCGCGGCCAGATGTACCCCGATACCAACCAGCGGACCGCACAATAACGCGACGACGGTCCGGGTCTCCAGTGCCAGTGGCAACAACAGCAACAGCGTCGACGCCACGGTGGCCCCTACCCAGCCCAGCGCATAGGCCCGCTGCATCGCCGCCGCAACCGTGGCCGCGCCGGTCAGGGTCAGCATCGCGATCGCCACCGCAGCCGCGGTCAACCACGCCAGCAGCGCGCCCGCCGCGTGGTAGTCGGGTCCGAATGCGACCCGCAGCAGCCACGGGCCCACAAGACCCGCGGCCAGCACGCCGAGCACGCCGATGCCGCCGACCAGCGCCGCCGGCGCGAGCAGCGCCCGCAGCCGCTGCGTCCGCTCGTCGACGAAGTGCGCGATCAGATTGCCTTGCATGGCGGTCAGCGGCACCAGCAGCGGCGCGCGGGTCAGGGTGACCGCCAGGATGACCACGCCGCCTTCGGCGCCGAGCTGGTTGGATGTGGCCTTCAGCAGCACTGGAAAACCCATCACCAGAATCGCACTGGCACCGGCGGCCGTGATCGAGTGGACGGCCCCGCGCAGGAATGTCGCGGTGCCGCCAGGGGTCAGCAGCCGAGCCGCGCCGCGGGTAGTCGGCGAGGCCAGCATCATCACCAGCCAGGCCACCGCACCTGCGACGGTGGCCCACAAGATCCCGACCAGGCCCCAGCCGATCACGAAGGTGGCCACCGCGACCGCCACCCGGATTACCGCATCGGTGACCATCAGCGCCCCGTACTGGGTCCAATGGTTGGTCCCGGCCAGCATGCCCAGCAACGTGGCGTGCAGACAGAACCCGGCGAGGCCGACGCTGAGCAGGCCCACCGAAAGCCAGTGAGCTTCCGCGAACACCCGACTGCTCCACAGCGGTGAACTCCCGGCGATCACCACGGCTGCGGCAAGCCCGACCATGCCGGCAACCCGCAGTGGATGGGTGCGCCGGCCCGGCACGACTTCGGTGTAGCCGACGGCGCGGACCTCCCGCGTCGTTTCCTGCAGCAGGCCATTGGCCGCGCCGGTGACAAGGCCAAAGGCTCCCCAAAACACCGCGAAGACCGAAAAACCCGCCGGAGCCAGGTCACGGGCTGCCAGGTAGACCACGGCGTAGCCGCACAGGGCCGTCAGCACGGTCGCGGTACCCACCCGGGCGACGCTGCCGCGGGCGATCGGGCTTACGGAGGCAGCCATGCTGGGGGTGCCGCCGACTTCGGTCACCACTAGAAAATACTCACAGCCAAGACCGGGCCCAGCACGCTGCGACGAGCCCGACCTGACAGACTTGGGCGCAGAGGGGAGTATTCCTGCGCCGCGGTGTCGTCATCACGTCACCCAAAGCCGGGCGACCGGGGCCGCGGACCTTCGCGACGGTGGTCGCGACGGTGGAAGAGACCTCTGGCGTATCAGCGACCGGAGGCCTCTGTTGTTCGTATCCGTGCTCGAATGGGTCGTCACGTTGAGTGCGACGACTGCGGTGCTGCTGTTCGACGTCGCAGTGATGGCGCGCCGATCGGGGGAACCGACGATGCGCCGCTGTGCGATCGCTTTGTCAGGTTATGTCGCGCTCGCGGTGTGCTTCGGAATCTGGACCTGGCAAAACCATGGCCAGCAGTTCGCCCTGGAATTCTTCGCGGGATGGCTCACCGAGTACAGCCTGTCGATCGACAACTTGTTCATCTTCGTCATCATCATGACGAGCTTCAACGTGCCCAAGGTCTATCAGCGGCAGGCGTTGTTCGTCGGTATCTTGATCGCGCTGGTTTTCCGCGGCATCTTCATCGTGCTCGGCGCGGCAGCCATCCAGCGCTTCTCTTGGGTCTTCTACCTTTTCGGCCTATTTCTGGTCTACACCGCGATCAGACTGGCGCGCGGTGCCGAGCACGGCGCCAACACGGAGAATGCGGCCGTCCGGTTCGCTCGCAACCACTTGAATGCCACCGAGTCCTGGCACGGTCTCAAGCTTTTCGGCAGGGACGGGTCGCGGCTGACGATGACCCCGATGTTTTTGGTCATCGTCGCACTCGGCGTTGCCGACTTGCTCTTCGCGCTCGATTCCATTCCCGCGATTTTCGGGCTCACGCGTGAGGCCTACTTGGTGTTTGCCGCCAACGTGTTCGCGTTGATGGGCCTACGGCAGCTGTATTTCATGCTCGCAAATCTGTTGCAGCGGCTGGTTTTTCTGTCCAAAGGCCTTGGCGTCATCCTTTTGTTCATCGGAATCAAGCTTGTGCTGCAAGCATTGCGGGAAAACGATCTGCCATTCATCAATGGCGGCCACCACGTCAACGTTCCTGAGGTCCCGACCTTGCTCTCGCTCGGCGTCATCGTGGCGACCCTTGCCATCACCACCACCGCCAGCCTCTACGCCACCC
>DAIODV010000050.1:0-9341 GCA_036746615.1 Mycobacterium sp. | reverse complement strand
GCGATCGCGTCGAGCTGCCGATCGACGTCGTCGTAGGACCCGAAGTGGGTGATCGCGAGGCGCTCGGCTCGCCAGCCGCGAATCAGCTCGATCGACCGATGCCAAGCCTCGAGATCGATGTCCGGTGGTGGTGTCGGCGCGATCGTCAGGGCTCCCTCGGTGATCCTTACGCCACCCACGTCGCCGACAAGGGTTAGGCCTCGATTGCGTCGGCGATGCGTCGTTCAATGCCAGCGCGCGCCGGAGCCGGCAACACGATCAGGCCGTCGAGTTCCCTACCGGCCCGCGCGTAGGCGCTCTGCCGCTCTTGCGGGGAAGCAGCCTCGTCCTGGGCAAGCTGCAGCAGGTGCTGGGCTCGAGCCAGCCGTTGTTGGTCGTCCTCGGAGAAGTCGCTGCGCCGCCGGCGGATTGCTTCGGCCTCGGCGACCTCGAATGCGCTGACGTAGTCGTGCACAGCGTCGCGGTATTCCAGTTGCGCGGCCCGATCATTGAGCAGATCCTCGGGCCGTTCGGGGCGCAGCAGATCGGCCTGCCGTTTGGCGTTGTGGAAGGCAACGGTCAGCGGATTGCGCATGTCGGTCATCAACGGGAAGTCGAGCAATTTGGCGATGTCGACCTCATAGTCGAACCAGCGGGCGTCGGTTCGATCGTGCACGGCTAGGAGCTTGGCGATCTCGCGCCGGTAGCCGTCGTCATTGTTGCGCTTGCGTCCGGATGCCTGCGCGATCGCGATTTTGGCTTGCTGCTTGAGCCGATACCGTTCGAGCCGTCGCTGGGCGCGGCGTTCGTTGGCCGCGGCGATCGCGCGGACGGTCCCGCCGATCGCGCCGCCCAGAGGAAACACCAGCCACCAGAAATTCGCGGCGAAATGAAACATCGGGCCCACGATCTCAGGATGCCACCTGAAGCACTCGTCGTGGATTTCGCTCTGCGCGAAGACCCGAGCGTCAGTGTCCGCCCGCTTTGAACCTCTCCTGGGAACGCAGCACCTCTTCTTCGGCTTCTTTGCGGCCGACCCAGTCGGCGGCTTTGACGAACTTGCCCGGCTCGAGCGCCTTGTACTGCGAGAAGAAGTGCTTGATCTCGTCGAGCTCGAACTCCGGAACGTCCGCGATGTCCTGGATGTGATCCCAGCGGTGATCCTTGGCCGGAACACACAGCACCTTGTCGTCGCCGCCGGCTTCGTCGGTCATCCGGAACATGCCTACCGGGCGCGCCTTCACCAGCACACCCGGGTACACCGACTGGGGAAGTAGCACCAGGGCGTCCAGCGGGTCGCCGTCTTCGCCGAGGGTGTCGTCGATGAAGCCGTAGTCGGTCGGGTAGACCATCGACGTGTAGAGATAGCGGTCTAGATAAACCCGTCCCGTCTCGTGGTCGACCTCGTACTTGTTTCGTTGACCCTTCGGGATTTCGATGATGACGTCGAATTGCACCGGCTCGGCTCCTTGGCTGGGGTGGTCTAGTCGCGCGTAAACCCTAGTGCAAGCACAATAGGCGCAAGGAAGTCAGGAGAATCATGCGTCCCACTCAGTGGCGGCGGTCTACGCACCTGATCGTGGGCGTGGGCGTGCTGGCGATTGTTGCGGCCGTGGTCGCGGCGACTGCGCTGTTCACCGGCAGCGGTCGCGGCACAAGCGGCGCCCAGGTTCCACCGCCGCCGCCTGCCGTCACCGCGAAGCCGAGCGTCGTCGCGGTGGCCGCGACAGCGCCGGTGCCCACCCAGTCCGCCCTGGCCGCGGCATTGGCGCCAGTGGTTGCCGACCCCAACCTGGGCCATTTAGGCGGTCGCGTCACTGACGCGATGACGGGCGAAGAACTCTGGCAGCAGCTTGATGACGTGGGGCTGCAGCCGGCGTCGACGAACAAAACGCTCACCACCGCCGCGGCGTTGCTGGCGTTGGACCGCGAGGCCCGAGTCACCACCCGAGTTGTCGCCGCCGACACGCCAGGCACCGTCGTGCTCGTGGGCGGTGGCGACCCGACGCTGTCAGCCGCTCCCCCCGGGCAGGACACCTGGTATCACGGTGCCGCGCGGATCAGCGATCTCGCCGATCAGGTCCGCAGAAGCGGCGTATCGCCGACGGCGGTCCAGGTGGACACTTCATTGTTCAGTGGCCCTAACATGGCGCCCGGCTGGGATCCGGCCGACATCGAGGGCGGCGACATCGCGCCGATCGAGTCGGTCATGCTCGACGCCGGACGCATCCAGCCCGCCACCGACCAGTCCCGCCGGTCGGTGACCCCTGCGCTGGACGCGGGACGCGCGCTGGCCAGCGCGCTCGGCGTTGACCCGCAGCAGGTGACGATCGCCAGCCATCCCGCATCCTCCGGTGCGCGACAGCTGGCCGCCGTCCGGTCAGCCCCGCTGATCGAGCGGTTGAACGATATGATGAGCGTCTCCGACAACGTGATGGCCGAGTGCATCGCTCGTGAAGTGGCGGCGTCCATGCATCGGTCGCTGAGCTTCGCCGGTGCCGTCGACGCGGTGACCAACCGACTCAACACCGCACACATCGACACCCGCAGCGTGAAATTGCAGGACTCCAGCGGGTTGTCGGTCGACGACCGGCTGACCGCCAAGACCCTCGATGCCGTGGTGCAAGCGGCGGCCGGACCCGAACAGCCAACGCTGCGGCCACTTTTGGACCTGCTGCCGATCGCCGGTGGCAGCGGCACGCTGTCCGACCGATTCCTCGATTCGGCCGCCAACGCCGGGCCGGCTGGGTGGTTGCGGGCCAAAACGGGTTCGCTGACGGCCACCAACGCGTTAGCTGGTGTGGTGACCGACCGCAGTGGACGGGTGCTGACCTTCGCGCTGATCTCCAACGACGCCGGCCCGACCGGTCGCACCGCGATCGACGCGGTGGCGGCCACCCTATGGTCGTGCGGATGCGCAACGTGACGGCGTCAGCGGAGTTGACCGTCGGGCGCACGGTCGACTGGGGATTCGCGGCGACGGTCGGCCAGTGGCTGGCCCGTCCCGGCCCGCCGTCCACCGACTACACCCGTCGTCAGGCGATCGACAACCTGAACACCGCCGCCAAGGCCGCCGAACCGCCGGTGCGTGAGGTGACCGGTCTGCAGACCAACGGCGCGGTCCCCGACGCTCGCATTGTCGACCGGCCGGGGTGGATCCGGGCGGCTGCGGAGTCGATGCGGGTGATGACCGGCGGAACCGACAAGCCGCGCAGCGTGATCTCCGGCCGGGTCACCGGCGCGCAGACCGGGGCCGTGCTGGCGTTCGTCGCATCGGGAATCCTCGGCCAGTACGACCCGTTCAACGATGGCGGGTGTCTGCTGCTGGTGTATCCGAATGTCATTGCGGTCGAACGGCAATTGCGGGTAGAGCCTTCTGAATTCCGGTTGTGGGTGTGCCTGCACGAGGTCACCCATCGCGTACAGTTCACCGCCAATCCGTGGCTGTCGGGCTACATGTCGCAGGCGCTGGGTGTGTTGACTCAGGAGGGCGCCGACGACGTGGCCCAGGTAGTGAGCCGTCTCGCCGACTTCGCCCGCGGCCGCGGCGATTCATCGCCCGCCGGCACCGACGCACACTCAAAAGGCGTACTGGGGTTGCTGCGTGCGGTGCAGTCCGAACCCCAGCGTGAAGCCCTGGATCAATTGTTGGTGCTGGGCACACTGTTGGAGGGCCACGCCGATCACGTGATGGATGCCGTTGGGCCCGTTGTGGTGCCGTCGGTCGCCACCATCCGCCGCCGCTTCGACGAGCGGCGTCACCGCAAGCAGCCACCGCTGCAACGGCTGCTGCGCGCGTTACTGGGCATCGACGCCAAACTGAGCCAATACACCCGCGGCAAGGTCTTCGTCGACCAGGTGGTGCGCCGGGTCGGGATGGAGCGGTTCAACGCAATCTGGACCGGGCCGGACACCCTGCCCCGGCCCGCCGAGATCGAGCACCCGCAACGATGGATCGACCGGGTGCTGTAGCCCACCTCAGCTCGGCTGTGGCGGCGTTCGCCAAGGAATACCTCGCCACCGCCGATCGCTGGTGTGTGGCGCTGTCCGGAGGCCCGGACTCGTTGGCGCTCGCCGCCGCCGCGGCCAGCCTGCTACCCACCACCGCGCTGATCGTGGACCACGGTCTGCAAGACGGGTCGGCGGCCGTAGCCGCCACCGCGCAACGCCAAGCCAAGGAACTGGGATGCGTTGAAGCGCAAGTGCTTTGCGTAGAGGTAAGCGGAGACGGCGGTCCGGAGGGCGCCGCGCGCAACGCGCGCTACGGCGCGCTGGACGCGGCCCGGCGCGGCCGTCCGGTGCTGTTGGCGCACACCCTCGACGATCAGGCTGAGACGGTGTTGCTCGGGCTGAGCCGCGGTTCGGGTGCTCGATCGATCGCCGGAATGCGCCCCTACGACCCGCCGTGGTGTCGACCGCTGTTGGGTGTGCGGCGCAGCGTGACGCACGCCGCCTGCGCGGAGCTGGGCCTGACTGCTTGGCAGGACCCGCACAACGCCGACCGCCGCTTTACCCGTACACGCCTGCGTCATGAGGTGCTGCCGCTGCTGGAAGAGGTGCTCGGCGGTGGGGTGGCCGAGGCGCTGGCTCGCACCGCAACCGCGCTGCGCGAGGACACCGAATTCTTCGACGCCTTGATCGCGCAGGCAATGACGACATCCGCGACCGCCGAGGGACTCGACGTCCAGACGTTGACGGCGCTGCCCGACCCGGTTCGGCGTGGTGTCATCCGCAGCTGGCTGCTGGGCGGCGGCGCGATCGGGCTGACCGACAAGCAGATTCGCGGAGTGGACAGGCTGGTGACCGCCTGGCGTGGCCAGGGTGGGGTCGCGGTCGGGTCCAATCTGCGCAATCAACGTTTGGTCGCCGGCCGAACCGGCGGGCTACTGACGTTGCGTCGGGAAGCGGTCTAGCCGACCACCGTTGGTTGTCGGTGCGATGGCATGGCACGCTGTGGGCGTGGCAGCGGAATCGCCAGAGCTCTATCCCGGGGACATCAAATCGGTGTTGCTGCATGAGGAGCAGATTCAGACGCGCATCGCCGAGCTCGGCGCGCAAATCGGTGCGGACTATCGCGAACTGTCCGTTGCCGACGGCCGCGACCTGTTGTTGATCACCGTCCTCAAGGGCGCGGTCATGTTCGTCACCGACCTGGCGCGTGCGATCCCACTGCCGACCCAGTTCGAGTTCATGGCGGTCAGCTCCTACGGATCGTCGACGTCGTCGTCCGGGGTGGTGCGCATCCTCAAAGACCTTGACCGCGACATCAACGACCGCGATGTGCTGATCGTCGAGGACGTGGTCGACTCGGGGCTGACGCTGTCGTGGCTGTCGCGCAACCTGGCCACCCGGCGTCCGCATTCACTGCGCGTGTGCACGCTGTTGCGCAAGCCTGACGCGCTGCGCGCCAACGTCGACATCGCCTATGTGGGTTTCGACATCCCCAACGAATTCGTGGTCGGCTACGGTCTCGACTACGACGAGCGCTACCGCGACCTGCCCTACATCGGAACCCTGGACCCGCGGGTCTACCAGGACTGAACTGACGGATTCGAGTGTGAAATGAGGGCGGGATTTTCGCGAAAACGCCGCCCTAGGCTCACACTCGACGCCGAGGATTCACACTCGATTTCCAGGAGCCGTTCACTGCAGTTGCCATACGGCGGTGACGGAAAAGCTCACCGTCTGCTGGCCGGGTTCTAGCGGAACGGCTTCCGCCATGCCGCTGCGCGGTGGCGCCGGAGGCATGGTGGATGAGCCACCCGCTGCTTCCGAGATCGAGATGATCTTGCCGAGCTTGAGCCCGGATAGCTGCGCGTATTGGTCGGCCCGGCTCTTGGCGTCCTGAAAAGCGCGTGCGCGCGCGTCTTTCACCAGCTGTGAGTCGTCGGCGATCGAGTAGCTGACCGAGTTGATCCGGGTCGCGGCGCCGCCGGTGACGGCCAGGACGTGCGAAGCGGAGTCGGTCGGGTGGATCTTGACCCGGATCGAATTGTTGGCGCGATACCCGCTGATGATGTCCGAGGAGCTGTCGTGCTCCGGCTGCAAGCTGACCTCGGTGGTGCTGATGTCCTTGCGGTCGACGCCCGCGCCAGTCAGGGCGTTAATGACCGCTTGCTGGCGGTCGTTGGTCTGGTTCATCGCGGTGGTGACGTCCGGCGCGGTGAATTCGATGCCGACGTCGGCGGTGAGGGTGTCCGGCACGCCTTGCACCTGTCCTGCGCCGACGACAGTCACCTGACGCGGGTTGTCTCCGACCCGTCCCGCATGGCTGTCGCAGCCGGACAACACGCCGACGGTAAGGCTCAGTCCGAGCAGGAATGGAAGCGCTAGGTTCGCTTGGGGCTTCGGGCGACGGCGCGAGATCATCGCCATCACCTTACGCGTCGCCCTGACTACGTATCGTGCATCGCCGAATGGTGAACGACGCTGCGTCCCAGTGCTCCGTGGCTGCTCACGTCGGCAAGCCGGCAGTGAATCCCAGTGCCAGCGCGACAATCACCGGTGCCACATACATCAGCGGGTAGACGATGTGGGAGTACCAGCGCGCCCGGGCGACGGTAATGACGGCTCCCGTGAAATACAGCACTAGGCAGACTCCGGCTGCCACGCCGATGGCCGGCACGAACAGGCCGACCACTAGGCCTGCCGCACCGGCGGCCTTGGCGGTTCCCAGCCATGGTATCCACGAGCGCGGAATACCGTAGTCGGCCAACGGCTTTAGCACCCAGGGGGCGCCCAGCAACGCTGAGCCGGCCGAGAAGGCCACTCCGGCAGCGGCGACGAGTGTGACGATGATGTAGGCGGTCGACATGAAGAGGCTCCTTTGGAGGCATCGAGCTCTGCGGGGTCGCCCCGCTCAAGCGGTGTTTCGAGGGTCTACTAATAACGACACTCGGCGAGCGGAAAGTGTGACCGTGCAGAGACGGATCGTCGACTTAGCTTTCGATAATTCTGCACACGGTGGCGGCTCGGCCCTGGTCTTGATCCCGGCGTGCGCCTTCAAGGGCAGCGGCCAAGGTCGTGCGTAGCGCACGCAGCTCAGCGATCGTCCGGTCGACTTCGCGGATATGCGCATCAAGCAGCGAAGTCACCTGCTCACATGGCGCAGTGCCCTGACGGTGCAGGTCGAGGATGCTTTTGATCTCCGGAAGCGTCAGCCCGAGCGTCTTGGCACGACCGATGAACCGCAATATCTCGATGTCGTCATCGGTGAACAGGCGGTAGCCGGCTTCGGTTCGTCCTGCCGGCGGCAGTAGCCCTTTGGACTCCCAGATCCGGATCGCTTTGGCGGAGACGCCGACAGCCTTGGCGGCATCGCCGACGGTGTGGGCCACGGCAATTCTCCTCGCACCGGCTGACGGCGAGGTTCTAGCGTAACCGCAGCTATGTCTTCTTAGGACCGCAGCAATCCTTGCCGTCGGCCATCGGTGCTTTGTCGCCGGGCATCGGTGCATTCGGCATGTCTTTCATGCCCGCCATGCAGCCCGCCTCGTGCCGGGGCTGATCATGCTGACCGGAAAACCAACTCGTTGCCGCACCGGCAACGAAGATCGCGGCGACGACGAAGACCGCGCCGGCAACAATTCCGACCCACGTGAGAGCCCGCCGCAGCTTGGCCGGCTTGGTGGAGTCTGCTGCCTCGTGAGAGACAGCCGTTGATCCGCTTGTGGTCTCAGGTGTTTCACTCATCGGTAGTCGAGGTGGTCCTGCGCAGCGGACCGATCCCCATCCCCTTTCTCGCTGACGATAAACGCAAATGTAAGGGTTGCCCCAAGGGCAAGGTCAAACCGGCATCGCTGAATTACGTGACGTCCTCGGTGGCCGGCACAGCAGTTGTGATGCCGTCGCTCCCGCCGCGGTTGAGTGCGCTGTGACGCCGGCCCCACATCAGGTAAAAGATCAGCGCCACAATTACCCAGCCGCTGAAGGCAACCCAGGTGTACCAATGCAGGCTTACCAGAATGTAGGCGCACGCCGCGATCGACAAGATCGGCGTCACCGGATAGCCCGGCACCTTGAATCCGCGCGGTAAATCCGGTTGTTGTATGCGCAGGATGATCACGCCTGCCGACACCACGATGAACGCGGTCAGCGTGCCGATCGACACGGTTTCGGCGAGTCGGTCCAGCGGTACCAGTGCCGCAAGGACTGCCACCGCGAGGGCAACGATCACGGTGTTCCCGACGGGTGTCATCGTGCGCGGGTTGACTTTCGCGAAGGTCGCCGGCAGCAGACCGTCGCGGCCCATCGTGAACAGGATGCGGGTCTGGCCGTACAACGTCACCAGGGTGACCGAGAAGATCGATATCACCGCGCCGGCACATACCAGGGTGCTGCCCGCGGTGTTTCCGGTGATGCGATCCAAGATCACGGCCAGCACGGCCTCTTCGCCCTTGAAGTCCTGCCACGGCTGGCTGCCCATCGCGGAAACCGAGACAAGCACATGGATACCCGTCACGATCAATAGGGCGTAGATGATGGCCCGCGGCATGGTGTGTTGCGGATCTTTGACTTCGTCGCCGGCAGTGGAGACCGCGTCAAGGCCGATGTATGCGAAGAAAATTGTGCCCGCGGCCAAGCTGATACCTGATACGCCGAACGGTGCCAAGTCCCTGAAGCGGTCAGCTTTGAACGCGGTGAAGGCAATCGCGGCGAAAATCACCAGCACGCTGAGCTTGATTACCACCATCACAGCATTGGCCTTCGCGGATTGATTGGCACCGCGGATCAACAGGACGGCACACATCGCCACCAACACGATGGCCGGCAGGTTGATCAGACCTGGCTCGGTATCCCACGGCCCTACTGAAATGGCTTGTGGCAGATGGAATCCAAAGACATTGTCAAGCAGCTTGTTCAGATATTGACTCCAGCCGACGGCCACCGCCGCGCCGGACACGCCGTACTCGAGCAGCAGGCATGCCGCGACACCCATGGCCGCGAGCTCGCCCAGGGTGGCGTAACAGTATGAGTAGGCCGATCCGGAAACCGGTACCGCCGAGGCCATCTCGGCATAGCAGATCGCTGCCAGTCCTGCCGCGATGCCGGCGATGATAAACGAGATGACGACGGCGGGGCCGGCTTGCGGCACCGACTGCGAGAGCACAATGAAGATGCCCGCACCGACCGTTTCGCCGACGCCGAACATGGTCAGCAGGAAGGTTCCCAGGCTGCGCTGCAAGTGATCCGAGGCCCCGATCGCGACCGGCGCGGAGCTCACCGGCCGGCGTCGCAACATCTGCCGTGCCAGGCTCTGCCCCCGGATTGGCATCGCGCCTCCTCAGGAGCATCTGTGGTCAGTACCTTCGACTGCGTTGGCCGACAGTTGCTCCTAGTTTCTCGCTCGAGCGTGGTGAGTT
>DAIODV010000049.1:0-14733 GCA_036746615.1 Mycobacterium sp. | reverse complement strand
AAAATGTAACGGAGGCGCCCAAAGGTTCCCTCAACCTGGACGGCAATCAGGTGTTGAGTGTAAGTGCACAAGGGAGCTTGACTGCGAGACTTACAAGTCAAGCAGGGACGAAAGTCGGGACTAGTGATCCGGCACCCCCGAGTGGAAGGGGTGTCGCTCAACGGATAAAAGGTACCCCGGGGATAACAGGCTGATCTTCCCCAAGAGTCCATATCGACGGGATGGTTTGGCACCTCGATGTCGGCTCGTCGCATCCTGGGGCTGGAGCAGGTCCCAAGGGTTGGGCTGTTCGCCCATTAAAGCGGCACGCGAGCTGGGTTTAGAACGTCGTGAGACAGTTCGGTCTCTATCCGCCGCGCGCGTCAGAAGCTTGAGGAAACCTGTCCCTAGTACGAGAGGACCGGGACGGACGAACCTCTGGTCCACCAGTTGTCCCACCAGGGGCACCGCTGGATAGCCACGTTCGGACAGGATAACCGCTGAAAGCATCTAAGCGGGAAACCCCCTCCAAGACCAGGCTTCTCACCCATACCAGTGGGATAAGGCCCCCCGCAGACCACGGGATCAATAGACCAGACCTACACACCTGGCAACAGGCGCAGGGAACTGGCACTAACCGGCCGAAAACTTACACACACACCGCAACCACACCCAATACAACCCACCCCACCACCAAAACACTTCAATACAGTAAATTAAATAGAGTTACGGCGGCCACAGCGACAGGGAAACGCCCGGACCCATCCCGAACCCGGAAGCTAAGCCTGCCAGCGCCGATGATACTACCCAACCCGGGTGGAAAAGTAGGACACCGCCGAACACACACAAAAAAGAGCACCCCACAAAGGTGCTCTTTTTTGCATCAAAAGCATTATTCGAAAAGCGTCAGATTCCCGAATTTCACGTTCTTCTCCATTTCGAGGAGCGATCGTTTCCTATCAAGCCCGCCGCCATATCCCGTCAGGTTTCCGCTCGCACCGATCACCCGGTGGCACGGGACGATAATCGCGATTGGATTGTGCCCATTCGCCAACCCGACGGCGCGAGCGGCACCGGCTGCGCCGATCTGTTCCGCGATCTGTCCATAGGATCGGGTTTCGCCATACGGAATAGTCAGCAGCGCATGCCAGACGCGCCGCTGAAACTCGCTACCCACCAAGCCGAGCTCGAGGTCGAAATCGGTCCGCTCGCCGGCGAAATACGCCTGCAGCTGGTCGACCGCATCCGGGAAGGCCCTGTCGTCTGGCACCCAATCACTGCGGTCCGGCTCGTAGGTTTGGTCCAACATGCGCAGGTTCGTCAGCACCCGACCGCGCCCGGCCAACGCGAGGGGACCGATCGGAGAGTCAATGGTGCGGTAGTGGATCATGCGATCTCCTTGGAAGGCCATTGGTTCACGGGATGCTCCAGCGTGGTCCAGAGATGCTGCGTCGCGTATGAGCGCCAAGGGCGCCACTGGCGGCTCCGCGCAATCAGTGCCTGCTGAGCGCTCGGCAAGCCCGATTGCTTGGCAGCTAACCGCAATCCGAGGTCGCTGGCAGGAAAGGCATCGGGGTCGCCCAGTCCGCGCATCGCGATTACCTCTGCCGTCCAGGGACCGATGCCGGGCAGGGCCAGCAACTGCTGGCGGGCCGCCTCCCAATCGCAGCCGGTGTCAAGGACGACGCTGCCGTCGGCCAGCCCGGCGACTAGGGCGTTCACCGTGCGTCGGCGTGCCTCCGGCACCGCGAGATGGGCAGGATCGATCTCGGCAAGTTGCTCGACCGACGGAAAGGTATGCGTCAGTGCGCCATCGGCGTCGTGGACGGGCCGACCGTAGGCGGCGACTAGCCTGCTCGCATGGGTTCGAGCGGCCTTGGTCGATACCTGCTGACCCAATACCGCCCGCACGGCGAGTTCTATCTCGTCGACGGTTCGGGGTATGCGTTGGCCAGGTGCTTTGGCGACAATCGGGGCGAGCGCTGGATCTGATTGCAATACGTCGATCACCGCCTCTGGATCGGCGTCGAGGTCCAAGAGCCGCCTGCAACGGGCGATCGCGGTCGTCAGGTCGCGGAAATCGTCGAGCGCCAGCAGACATCGGACGTGATCGGGCGCGGGTGTCAGGCTGACAATGCCGTTTCCGAATGGCAGCCGAAGGGTGCGCCGATATGTGCCGTCGCGCACCTCCTCGCATCCGGGCACCACCCCGGCGGCCAGGTGACCGAAGACTCCCTCGTACGCGAACGGGACCCGCACTGGTAGGCGCAGCGACACCGTCCCGGGTGACGCGGTGTTGCGCCCGAACCGCGCGGCCGCTCGTTTTCGTAATTGCGTCGGAGTGTTGTCGCAGACAGAGCGCAGTGTGTCGTTGAACTGGCGGATGCTGGAAAAGCCTGCGGCAAAAGCGACGTCGCCGAATGGCAGGTCGGTTGTCTCGATCAGCACCCGCGCGGTTTGTGCGCGCTGCGCGCGGGCCAGCGCAAGCGGGCCGGCGCCGGTCTCGGCCTGCAACAGCCGCTCGAGCTGCCGCGTGGTGTAGCCGAGTCGGGCGGCAAGCCCGGTTACACCTTCGCGGTCGACGACCCCGTCGGAGATCAGCCGCATGGCCCGGGCAACCAGATCGCCGCGGATGTTCCACTCGGGCGAGCCCGGTGACGCGTCGGGCCGGCAGCGCTTACATGCCCGGAATCCGGCGCGTTGGGCAGCCGCCGCGGTCGGATAAAACCGGACATTGCGAGCGAACGGTGGCCGGACCGGGCAGCTGGGGCGGCAGTAAATCCCTGTCGTTAGCACCGCGGTGACGAACCAGCCGTCGAACCGAGCGTCCTTGGATTGCACGGCCCGATAGCAGCGGTCGAAGTCTTCATGCACGGTTCGACAATTACACCCGACCACCGACATTACTGGCGGAAAACCGACATCGTCGTGGCTGACCGCGACCTACCGGCTAAACAGGGGCGGCCAGCTGCGTCGGCTGGCCATGGCCGCGCAGGGTCACGGTCTCGCCCAAAGACCAACGGGCGCACTCATTTTCACTCGCTGCGTTGACGGTATCTGAGGAGGCCAATATTCGGCTGGGTTCATCTTTAGCCAGTTCGCACAGCCGGGCAGCTTCATTGACCGGTGCGCCGATCACGGTGTATTCGAACCGCTCTTTGGCGCCGACGTTGCCGGCGACGACTTGACCGGCTGCTACCCCGATGCCGGCCGGGCACTCGGGCACTTCGCGGTTCAAGCGGTCCGCGATCGCTCGAGCGGCGGCAAGTGCCTGGTCCTCGGGACGGTCGAGGTGATTTGGCGCGCCGAAGATCGCTAGCACTGCATCACCCTCGAATTTGTTCACCAATCCGCAATGGCGGTCCACTTCGTCAACGATCACGGCGAAGAACCGGTTGAGAACCTGAACCACTTCCGCAGGAGGGTGATTCGTCACCAACTGCGTCGAGCCAGTGATATCGACGAAAACGACTGCGACATGGCGCTCTTCGCCGCCCAGCTTGGGCCGCTCCCGTTCGGCCGCCGCGGCGACTTCGCGTCCGACATGACGGCCGAATAGGTCTCGGACCCGTTCACGCTCGCGCAGTCCGGCGACCATCGCGTTGAAGCCACGCTGCAGCTCACCGAGTTCGGTACCGTCGAACACCACCAAATCGCCTCGCAAATCCCCCCGCTCAACGCGCCTGAGCGCGGCCCGCACCACCCGCACCGGGGTGGCGATCAGCCAGGACAGCAACCACATCAGCAAAAACCCGAAGATCAACGCTGCGGTTGAAATGATCAGCACCGCCACTTCGAGCTGGGTCTCAGTAAGGTTCCGTAGCACCAGCGCGAAGAACGCGGTCAGGACGATGCCGACGACGGGCAAGCCGGAACCGAGCATCCAGACCGTCATGGTTCGGCCCATGATGCCCGGCGCCAGGCGGCGCGGCGGTGGTCCCGCCTCCAGTGCTTGGGCGGCGACCGGTCGCAGTGCGAACTCGGCGAACATATAACAGCCGGTGGCCACGACTACGCCGGACAACCCTATTGCGAAGAGAGATTTCGGAATGAACATCCTGTTGACCAGACCGTAGAGCGTCGTAAACAGGGCAACCCCGACGCCCCAAAGGATCAGCACCACGATTGCCACTCGCGACGGTGCCAGGAAGGTGTTGCGCTCGTCGGTGGGCGTGGGTTTGCGCTCTTCGATGGCCCACCGCAGCTCTGTGACCGTTCGCCGGGTAATCCAATAGGCACCGATCGCCAGCGCGATCACGACGTATGCCGGTACGACGCCAAACGTGAGCCACAGCGGTGCATCGGTGAAGGGACTGGGCACCGGCAATGCGACTGTCACCAACAGCATCGCGACGGCGACCCCGATTAGGTTGAACCCCACCACGGAGACGGTCAGGATGACCTGAATCCGCACTCGTCGACGGCTCTGGCTCTCCGCCACTCGCCCTAGGAGCCACGACCCATATGCCGGGGTCTCTGGCCGGCCGCTCTGGTGAGTCAGCCGCTCCAGGATCCGGCCCAAGCGTTGCGCCAGAGAATCCTTGGCCGTCATTTAGCGCCAGCTTAGTTTGCCCGGGGCCCTGCCCCTAATGTGAGTCGCGTGCGTCTCGTCATCGCCCAGTGCACGGTGGACTATCTCGGCCGACTCACTGCCCATCTGCCATCGGCCCGGCGGCTATTGCTGGTCAAGGCCGATGGCTCGGTCAGCGTGCATGCCGACGACCGCGCCTATAAGCCGCTGAACTGGATGAGCCCGCCGTGTTGGCTCACCGAGGAGCTGGACGGTGCGCTGCCGGTGTGGGTGGTACAGAACAAAGCCGGCGAGCAGTTGCGCATCACGATCGAGGACATCGAGCACGACTCCAGCCACGACTTGGGAGTCGACCCCGGGCTGGTCAAGGACGGCGTCGAGGCCCACCTGCAAGCGCTACTCGCCGAGCACGTCGAGCTGCTCGGCGACGGCTACACCCTGGTGCGCCGGGAATACATGACCGCGATCGGGCCCGTCGATCTGCTCTGCCGCGACGAACAGGGCCGCTCGGTCGCGGTCGAAATCAAACGTCGCGGAGAGATCGACGGCGTCGAGCAGCTCACGCGCTATCTGGAGTTGCTCAACCGGGACAGCCTGCTGGCGCCGGTCAGCGGGGTGTTCGCCGCGCAGCAGATTAAGCCGCAGGCAAAAACTTTGGCGATTGATCGCGGAATCCGTTGTCTGACATTGGATTACGACAAGATGCGCGGAATGGATTCGGACGAGTACCGGCTGTTCTGAGCAGCCTCACTAGACTGGCGTCATGCCCCGGCGCCGCACTCCACCGCGTCAGCAGCAGGCTTTCCGCCCGCTGCCAGTGCAGCGTCGGGTGGAAACCGGGCCCGACGGCCACGACTACGAAGTGCGCCCCGTCGCGGCCGCGCGGGCGGGCAAGACATACCGTTGCCCCGGATGCGATCACGAAATCCGTTCGGGCACAGCCCATGTAGTGGTCTGGCTAGCAGATTTCGGCGAGGTTGCGATGGACGACCGGCGGCACTGGCACACCCCGTGCTGGGCTAATCGGGCAAATCGCACGCCCACCCGGAAGTGGTCTTGACGAAATCAGTGCTCGGCGTCTGAATCGTCGGCCGGCTCAACCAACTCGATCAGGACACCGCCGGCGTCCTTGGGATGGATGAAATTGATCCGCGAGTTCGCTGTGCCGCGCCTGGGTGCATCGTAGAGCAACCGCACGCCCTGCTCGCGTAGCCGGTCGGTGAGGGTTTCCAGGTCGCTGACCCGGTAAGCGAGCTGCTGGATTCCCGGCCCACGCTTGTCGAGGAACTTCGCGATCACCGACGACTCATCGATCGGGGCCATCAGCTGCACCTGCGCGCTACCGATGGGGGCGCCGCGCACCGACAACATCGCCTCGCGGATCCCCTGATCGTCGTTGACTTCCTCGTGCAACACGATCATGCCCAGGTGGTCGTGGTACCACGCGATCGCGTCATCGAGGTCGGGAACCGCAATCCCGACGTGGTCGACGGCCGTCACCAACGCGGTGGCGAGTACTTGACGGACGTCAACTTGATCGGTGGTCATAACGTAACGGTAACCTGACGAGAAAGATTCCGCTTCTCCGATCTGTCGGATCGGCAGCTAAGCCCCGCTCTGGAGGTAGTCATGACGACGTCGGTGATCGTTGCTGGAGCACGAACCCCGATCGGCAAGTTAATGGGTTCGCTAAAAGACTTCTCCGCCAGCGATCTGGGCGCCATCGCGATCGCCGGCGCCCTGGAGAAGGCCAACGTCCCCGCGTCGTTGGTTGAGTACGTGATCATGGGCCAGGTGCTGACCGCCGGGGCCGGCCAGATGCCAGCACGCCAGGCGGCGGTGGCGGCCGGTATCGGTTGGGATGTACCGGCCCTGACCATCAACAAGATGTGCCTGTCCGGTATCGACGCCATCGCTCTGGCTGACCAGCTGATTCGGGCCGGTGAGTTTGACGTGGTGGTGGCCGGCGGCCAGGAGTCCATGACCAAGGCGCCACATCTGCTGATGGACAGCCGAGCCGGCTACAAGTACGGCGACGTGACGGTTTTGGACCACATGGCCTACGACGGCCTGCACGACGTGTTCACCGACCAGCCGATGGGCGCGCTGACCGAACAGCGCAACGACGTTGACCAGTTCACCCGCGTCGAACAGGACGAATTCGCTGCGCGCTCACACCAGAAGGCCGCTGCGGCATGGAAGGACGGCGTCTTCGCCGACGAAGTCGTGCCGGTAAACATCCCGCAGCGCAAAGGCGATCCGTTGCAGTTCAACGAAGACGAAGGCATCCGCGCCAACACCACTGCAGAATCGCTGGCCGGCCTGAAGCCCGCGTTCCGTAAGGACGGCACGATTACCGCCGGATCGGCGTCGCAGATTTCCGACGGTGCGGCCGCGGTGGTGGTGATGAACAAAGACAAAGCCACCGAGCTGGGGTTGTCGTGGCTGGTCGAGATCGGCGCACACGGGGTGGTGGCCGGCCCGGATTCGACGCTGCAGTCACAGCCCGCCAACGCGATCAAAAAGGCTCTCGGCCGCGAAGGTATCTCCGTCGACCAACTCGATGTGGTCGAGATCAACGAGGCGTTCTCTGCAGTGGCTCTGGCCTCGACGCGGGAACTGGGTGTGGATCCTGACATCGTCAACGTCAACGGTGGCGCCATCGCCGTTGGGCATCCAATCGGCATGTCGGGTGCTCGGATCACGCTGCATGCGGCGCTCGAACTGGCCCGCCGCGGCTCCGGGTACGGCGTTGCTGCGCTGTGCGGGGCCGGTGGTCAGGGCGACGCGCTGATACTGCGCGCTCGTTAGTTACCGGCCAGTACGTTCGCTCGGCCACGAATCGACTATCGCGCCGGGAAGTTTGCTGGTGCGGTGATGGTGGTGCCTCGTCGACTGTGAGTGTGATGTTGCTCATATCATCGCCCGAACCGGATGAGACGCCATCGAAGGCCGCGTGCCAGACTTGATCGCGTGAGCCGCCCACGACCTCCGATTGGCCCTGCGATGACGGGCGCGGTCGATTTGTCCGGCCTCAAGCAAAGCGCGCCCTCCGATGCGACGTCGGGCGGATCGGCAGGATCGTCCGTGCCCATCGGCACCGAGATCAACGAAGCCAACTTCGAAGACGAGGTGCTGCTGCGGTCTAACCAGGTGCCGGTAGTCGTGCTGTTGTGGTCGCCGCGCAGCGATGTCTGCCTCCAATTGGCCGACATTCTGTCCGGTCTGGCCGCCGCCGATAACGGCAAGTGGTCGCTGGCGAGCGTCAATGTCGACACAGCGCCCAGGGTGGCGCAGATATTCGGCGTCGAAGTGGTCCCGACGGTCGTGGCTTTAGCTGGGGGGCAGCCACTTTCGAGCTTTCAAGGCATTCAGCCGGCCGATCAGCTGCGCCGTTGGGTGGACTCGCTGCTGTCGGCAACAGCCGGAAAGCTCAGCGGTGCAACGGATTCCGAGGAGCCAGAGGCGGTGGACCCCGCCCTCGCTCAGGCCCGCCAGGATCTCCAAGACGGTAACCTCGCCGCCGCCTTCGACTCGTATCAGGCGATCCTGGACGATGATCCCAACCACGCCGAAGCCAAGGGTGCCGTGCGTCAGATCGCGTTCCTGATGCGGGCTACCGCGCACGGGTCGGACTCCGTGGCCGTCGCCGATGCGGCTCCCGACGACATCGAGGCCGCCTTCGCCGCTGCCGACGTGCAGATTCTCAACCAGGACGTGCGGGGAGCCTTCGACCGGCTGGTCGGATTGGTGCGGCGGACCTCCGGCGACGAGCGGAGTTCCGTGCGCACTCGGCTTATCGAGTTGTTCGAGCTTTTCGACCCCGCCGACCCCGACGTGATCACCGCGCGGCGCAACCTCGCCAACGCCCTGTACTAGGCCCGCTATTCGGGCGCTAGCCACAGCGCCGAGGTCGGCGGCAGCACCAAGCACGCCGATGCCGGGCGGCCGTGCCACGGCTCGTCGGTGGCGTCGACACCGCCGAGGTTGCCGATCCCCGTGCCGTTGTAGTGGGTCGCGTCGGTGTTGAGCACCTCACGCCACCGCCCGGTGGTGGGCAGACCGAGGCGATAGCCGCTGTGCTCCGAACCTGCGAAGTTGAACACGCAGGCCATCACCGAGCCGTCATTGCCATACCGCAGGAAACTCAACACGTTGTTGGCGGAGTCATTGGCGTCGATCCAGGAATAGCCCTCAGGTGTGCTGTCCTGGCTCCACAGCGCCGGGCTATCGCGGTAGATCCTGTTGATGTCGTTGACCAGGCGCGAGATCCCGTCGGAGAAGCTGTTCTCGTCGAGCTGGAACCAGTCCAGGCCGCGTTCCTCCGACCATTCGGCGCGCTGCCCGAATTCCTGACCCATGAACAGCAGCTGCTTACCGGGGTGCGCCCACTGGTAGGCAAGCAGGCTGCGCAACCCGGCCGCCTTGACGTGATCGTTGCCTGGCATGCGCGACCACAGCGTGCCCTTGCCGTGCACCACCTCGTCGTGGCTGATCGGCAGCACGAAGTTCTCGCTGAACGCGTAGAGCATCGAGAAGGTGATCTCGTGGTGGTGGTAACTACGGTGCACCGGATCATGGCCGATGTAGTCGAGGGTGTCGTGCATCCAGCCCATGTTCCACTTCATCGAAAAGCCAAGGCCGCCAACGCTAGTCGGCCGTGATACGCCTGGCCACGACGTCGACTCCTCGGCAATCGTGACGATTCCCGGCGCCGCTTTGTGCGCTGTGGCGTTCATCTCCTGCAGGAACTGCACCGCCTCCAGGTTCTCCCGGCCGCCGTAGATGTTCGGCGTCCAGCCTCCGGCCGGACGCGAATAGTCGAGGTAAAGCATCGACGCGACGGCATCTACTCGCAAGCCGTCGATGTGAAATTCCTCCAGCCAGTATAGGGCGTTGGCTACCAGGAAGTTGCGCACCTCGGCACGGCCGAAGTCGAAAACATAAGTGCCCCAGTCGAGTTGTTCGCCACGCCGGGGGTCGGAGTGCTCGTAAAGGGGTGTGCCGTCGAAGCGGCCCAGTGCCCAAGCGTCTTTGGGGAAGTGGGCGGGCACCCAGTCCACGATGACGCCGATGCCGGCCTGGTGTAGCGCGTCGACCAGCGCCCGGAATTCGTCCGGGGTGCCGAACCGCGACGTTGGTGCGTAGTAGGACGTGACCTGATATCCCCAGGATCCGGCGAACGGGTGTTCGGCGACGGGCAGCATCTCTACGTGGGTAAACCCGTGCGCCACCACGTAATCCGTCAACTCGCGGGCAAGCTCGCGATACGACAAGCCCGGTCGCCACGAACCAAGGTGCACCTCGTAGGTACTCATCGGCTCGAACACCGGATTGCGCTGGGCCCGCGCTGTCATCCAGTCGCCATCAGCCCAGCGATAGTTGCTGGCGGTGACACGCGACGCCGTGTGCGGCGGCACTTCGGTGGCGAACGCGAACGGGTCGGCGCGGTCGGTGACCGAGCCGTCGGCGCCGTGGACGCGGAACTTGTACAGGCCATCGGGGGGGAAGCCCGGCCAGAACAACTCCCACACGCCCGACGAGCCCAATACCCGCAGCGGCGCGTCGTTGCCGTTCCAGCCGTTGAACTCGCCGATCAAGCTGACGCCCTTGGCGTTGGGCGCCCACACGGCGAACGACACGCCCTCTACGACGCCGTCGGCGGTCCTAAACGAGCGTCGATGCGCGCCCAGCACTTCCCACAGTCGTTCGTGGCGCCCCTCGCCGAACAGATGCAGGTCGACTTCGCCCAATGTCGGCAGGAACCGGTAGGCATCGGCAACCGTGTGCGAACCGGCACCGTCGTAACTCACGTCGAGGCGGTAGTCGATCAGGTCGACGAACGGCAGTGCCACCGCGAACAATCCAGAGTCGATGTGCTGCAGCGGAAACCGTTCTTGCCCGACCAGTGCGACGACTTCGGTGGCGTGCGGGCGGAAGGCGCGGATGACCGTGTGGTCGCCGTATTCGTGGGCGCCCAGGATGCCGTGCGGGTTGTAATGCTCACCGGCAAGCAGACGGGCCAAGTCGCTGGGTTCAGGCGCCAGGTGCGTCCTGGCGAGCTGGTCGGTCGACTTCATCGCGGCGTCACCTCCGGCGCAGCAGCGTCATTCTGGATTCGGACGGTATGAGCGGCATGTTGATGATGTGTGCGGGCGCGCGACCAGGATCGATGCGCACATAGTTGGCTTGTCCCCATTGGTATTCCTCGCCGGTTATCTCGTCGCGGACCCAGAACCGCTCATAGTGCTCCATACCCAATGCGGCCATGTCCAACCACAAGGTGGCCTCTTCCGGGCCGAACGCGTTGAGCGTCACCACCACGAGCACGCAGTCGCCGGTAACCGGGTCGAACTTGCTGTAGGCCAGCAGGGCGTCGTTGTCGAGGCCATGAAACGTGATATTGCGCAGCTGCGCAAGTGCGGGGTGGAGCCGACGAATCTTGTTCAGCTGTGCGATAAATGGCTCCAGTGACCGTCCCTCTGCCAGTGCGCCGGCGAAGTCGCGCGGTCGCAGCTCGTACTTCTCGGAGTCGAGGTACTCTTCGCTGCCTTCCCACACGGCCTCGTGCTCGAAGAGCTCGTAGCCGGAATACATCCCCCATGCCGGACTCATCGTTGCCGCCAGCACCGCACGTATTGCGAACATGCCCGGGCCGTTGTGTTGCAGGACGGCATGCAGGATGTCCGGTGTGTTGACGAACAAGTTGGGGCGACGGAAATCGGCGAGATACGGTATCTCCTCACCGAATTGGGTGAGCTCCCACTTGGACGTCCGCCAGGTGAAGTAGGTGTAGGACTGGGTGAAGCCCAGCTTGGCGAGCCCGAACTGACGCGCCGGCGGTGTGAACGCCTCGGATAAAAACAACACGTCGGGATCGGTGGCCTTGACTTGGCCGATGAGCCAGGCCCAGAAGTCGGGCGGCTTGGTGTGCGGATTGTCGACCCGGAAAACCCTCACCCCGTGGTCCATCCAGTGCCGCACTACGCGCAGCACCTCGTCGTAAAGCCCCGCGGGGTCGTTGTCGAAGTTGATCGGATAGATGTCCTGGTATTTCTTCGGCGGGTTCTCCGCGTAGGCGATTGTGCCGTCGGGCAATTCGGTGAACCACTCGCGGTGTTGCTTGGCCCACGGGTGATCTGGTGCACATTGCAACGCCAGATCCAGAGCCACTTCCATTCCCAAGTCGTGCGCCGCTGCGACGAAGTTGTCGAAGTCGTCGATCGTGCCCAGCTGCGGATGCACGGCATCGTGGCCGCCCTCATCGCTTCCGATCGCCCACGGCGATCCGACGTCACCGCGGACCGCGGTGGCAGTGTTGTTGCGCCCCTTGCGGTGAACCTTGCCGATCGGGTGGATCGGCGGCAGGTACACCACGTCGAAGCCCATCTGCGCGATTCGCGGCAACGCTCCCGTTGCGGTGACGAAGGTGCCGTGCACCGGATTGCCCTTTGCGTCCCGGCCACCGGTCGAGCGGGGGAACATTTCGTACCACGAACCAAAGCGCGCCAGCGGTCGATCCACCCACACCCCGTATTGCTCGCCGCGGGTGACCAGCTCACGCAATGGGTAGTGCGTCAGCAGTTCGTCGATCTCCGGGCTCAGTGCCAGCGCGGCTCGCGAAACCGGATCGCCAGGCGCTTGTAGGGCTTTGGCGGCAGCACGCAACGGTTCGCGCGAACCACGCGGCACACCCGTCGCGGCTCTTTCGAGCAGCTGGGCTCCCAACAGCAGGTCGTTGGACAGTTCGGACTCGCCCTGACCGGCCTCCAGCTTGGCCTCGATGGCGTGTCGCCAGGTATGGATCGGGTCGCCCCACCCGTCCACCCGAAACGTCCACAACCCGACGCTGTCCGGGATGAACTGACCATGGAAGACATAGGGTTCCTCGCCCATGCTCATCGGGAGCAGCTGCGGCTTGACCCGGGGAATCGGTGCCGCGGTGGATTCGGCCATCGCGGGGGCCGTCACTGCCTTGAGCCGGCGGGTTTCGCCGGCGTGCGGGTAGCGCGCACCGAGATAGCGCACGACCAGCGTCGCTGCTACCGCGTCATGACCTTCACGCCATACCGTCGCGCGGACCGGAACTACTTCGCCGACCACAGCTTTTGCCGGGTACGCGCCACACGATACGACGGGCGCGACGTCATCGATCTCGACACGACCGGGCACCGCCACTCCGTTCCTGTTGTCGGGCTCCTTAGGCGCAAAGCTCTTTGCGGCCAATACCCACCGTAGTGTCGGATCACACCCGGGGGCAGGATGCGCGCGTTGTTCAGGAGGCGAACCCCGGTGTGTGGTCAGTAAGGTAGGGATGCGTGAAAGCCCTCCGCAGGTTCACGGTCCGCGCCCATCTTCCGGAACGTTTGGGGGCGCTCGAACAGCTGTCTATCAACCTGCGCTGGTCCTGGGACAAGCCGACGCGCGAACTATTCGAAGCAATCGATCCGCAGCTCTGGACGCACTGCGGCCAGGACCCGGTCGCCCTGCTCGGCGCGGTGAGCCCGGCCCGGCTCGACGAACTGGCGCTCGACGGCGGTTTTCTGGACCGTCTCGATGCGCTGGCGGCCGATTTGAACGACTACCTCAACCGTCCGCTGTGGTATCAGCAGCAACAAAGCAACGGCGTGGCCATGCCCAACGGCATCGCTTACTTCTCGATGGAGTTCGGCGTCGCCGAGGTGCTGCCGAACTACTCGGGTGGCTTGGGAATTCTCGCGGGCGACCACCTGAAATCCGCATCTGATCTCGGATTGCCGCTGGTTGCCGTCGGTCTCTACTACCGATCCGGCTATTTCCGGCAGTCGCTGACTGCTGACGGTTGGCAGCATGAGACCTATCCGGCGCTGGACCCGCAGGGCCTGCCGTTGCGGTTGCTCACCGACGGCGCGGGCGAGCCGACCCTGGTTGAGCTGGCGCTGCCCGACTCGGGCCGGCTGCGCGCGCGGATCTGGGTGGCGCAGATCGGTCGCGTTCCGCTGCTGCTGCTCGATTCCGACATTCCGGAGAATGAGCACGACCTGCGCGGGGTCACCGATCGCCTTTACGGCGGCGACCAAGAGCATCGCATGCAGCAGGAAATCTTGGCCGGCATCGGCGGGATACGCGCCATCCGAGCGTTCACGGCCATCGAAGGGCTGCCCGCGCCCGAGGTGTACCACATGAACGAGGGCCATGCCGGGTTCCTCGGGGCCGAGCGCATCCGCGAATTGGTCGACGCCGGGCTGGATTTCGACACCGCGTTGACCGTGGTTCGCTCCAGCACGGTTTTCACCACGCACACGCCGGTCCCGGCCGGTATCGACCGCTTCCCGATGGAGATGGTGGAGCAGTACTTCGCAGATGCCGACGCCGGGCACGCTGGCCCCGCCCTGCTGCCGGGTGTCCCGCTGGCCCGGATCCAGGCGCTGGGTGCCGAGGACGATCCGGAGAAGTTCAACATGGCCCATATGGGGCTGCGGCTGGCGCAGCGCGCCAACGGTGTTTCGTTGCTGCACGGCCGCGTCAGTCGAGCCATGTTCAACGAGTTGTGGACAGGATTCGACGCCGACGAGGTGCCGATCGGCTCGATCACCAACGGGGTGCATGCCCGCACCTGGGCCGCGCCGCAATGGTTGCAGCTGGGCCGCGAACTGGTGGGGCCCGACGACTCGGCGTTCAGTGACCCCGGTGTCTGGCTGCGACTGAACGATGTCGACGCCGGCCATCTGTGGTGGATCCGCTCGCAACTGCGCGAGCTCCTGGTCGAGGATGTCCGGTCGCGGCTGCGTCGCTCATGGCTCGAACGCGGTGTCTCAGACGCCGAATTAGGTTGGATCGAAACGGCATTCGATCCCGACGTGCTGACGATCGGGTTCGCCCGCCGGGTGCCGTCCTACAAGCGGCTGACGCTGATGCTGAACGACCCGGCCACCCTGTCCGGGCTGCTCAACGACCCGGATCAGCCGATCCAGATCGTGGTGGCGGGCAAGGCGCACCCGGCCGACGAGGGCGGCAAGGGCCTGATCCAGCAGATGGTCCAGTACAGCGACAACCCGGACGTGCACCGCCGGATCGTGTTCCTGCCCGACTACGACATGGCCATGGCCGACGCCCTGGTGCAGGGCTGCGACGTGTGGCTGAACAACCCGCTGCGGCCGCTCGAGGCCTCCGGCACCTCGGGCATGAAGGCCGCGCTGAACGGCGGCCTCAACGTCTCGGTCCGGGACGGCTGGTGGGACGAG
>DAIODV010000048.1:8096-14821 GCA_036746615.1 Mycobacterium sp. | reverse complement strand
AGCCAGAATCGGATGATCACCGTGTTTTCTGCCCAGCCGACCAGCTCGAAATGGTGGTGGAAGGGCGCCATCCGAAACACGCGGCGACCAGTAGTCCGGAAGGCCAGCACCTGCATGACGACCGAGGCGATCTCGGCGACGAACAGCGAGCCGAGCACCACCGCGAGGATTTCCGTGCGGCTGGTCACCGAGATTCCGGCGATGATCCCGCCGAGCGCCAGCGAACCGGTGTCTCCCATGAAGATCTTGGCCGGCGCGGCGTTCCACCACAGAAACCCGATGCAGGCGCCCGCCGTCGCGGCCGCGATGATCGCCAGGTCCAGCGGGTCGCGCACGTTGTAGCAGCCGGGGCCCGGCGTGACGGCACAGGCGTTGCGGTACTGCCAGAAGGTGATCAGCACATAGGCGGCGCACACCATCGCCATGGCGCCGCCGGCCAGCCCGTCGAGTCCGTCGGTGAAATTCACCGCGTTCGACCACGAGTACACGATGCCCACGCAAAACAATACGAAAATCACGGAACCCAGTGCGACCGTGGCGATTTCACGCACATAGGAAAGGTTGGGGCTGCCCGGGGTAAGACCGGAGTCGTTACGGAACTGCAAAACCAGTATGCCGAAGATGACCGCGGCAGAGATTTGCCCGACGGTCTTGGCCGTCTTGTTCAGTCCGAGGTTGCGCGAGCGCCGGATCTTGATCAAGTCGTCGACGAACCCGACAGCGCCCAGCGTGGTGGCCAAAAACAGCACCAACAGCCCGGACGCCGACGGCCCCTCGCCGTTGAAGGCCAACCCGGCCAGGTGAGTGCCCAGGTAGGCCGCCCAAATGCCCGCGAGGATTGCCACCCCACCCATCGACGGCGTGCCGCGCTTGGTCTTGTGGCTCGGCGGACCGTCTTCGCGGATCTCGTGACCGAATCCCTGCCGGGTGAATAGCCGGATCAGCATCGGGGTCAACAGAATCGACACCGTCACTGCGATCGCGACGGCGATGAGGATATCGATCATCGGGTATCGCCCTGGTCGTCAACGCTGTCGGCGACCAGCGCGTCCGCGAGTGCGCCCAGGCCCGCGGCGTTGGAAGCCTTGACCAGCACCACATCGCCGGGCTGCAGTTCGGCCCGCAACAGAGCCAGGGCGGCGTCGGCGTCGTCGACCAGAGCAGCTGCCCTTTCTCCCTCTGAAGCCCGTGCCCCTTCCATGACCGCGCCGTGGTGCATGGCGCTCATAGACCTCCCCAATCCCACGACAACGAGTCGAGACACATCTAAGCGCACCGCCAGCCGGCCTATGCGGTCATGTTCAGATATTGCGTCCTCGCCGAGCTCGGCCATCTCGCCCAACACCGCCCAGCTTCTTCTTTTTTCCCCACGGACGCCCCGAGCCATCCAGGCCAGCGCCTGCAAGCCGGCCTGCATCGAATCGGGGTTGGCGTTGTAGGCGTCGTCGATCACGGTGACCCCGTCGGCGCGGGTGCTCACCCGCATCCGGTGCTGCGACACCGGTCCGGCGCCAGCCAGCGCCGTGGCCACCTGCTCGGCGCTGCCGCCGCATTCCAGCGCGACCGCGGCCGCGCACAGCGCATTGCTCACCTGATGGTCGCCGTGCACGGCCAGCCGGACGTCGATGGCGGTGTCGGCTGCGTGCAAGGTGAACTGCGGCCTGGCCAGCTCGTCGAGTGTCACCCGATCGGCCCATACGTCAGCTGGATTTTGGCGGCTGACCCGGACCACGCGCGCCGAGGTCACGTCGGCCATCGCCGCCACCGCCGGGTCGTCGACGTTGAGGACCACTACCCCTGATCGCGGAATCGCTTGTGGCAGTTCGGATTTAGTGGCGGCGATCGCTTCGCGTGAACCGAACTCACCCAGATGCGCGGTACCGACATTGAGTACCACTCCGATGGACGGCGACGCGATCGCCGCCAACTCGGCAATATTGCCTGGCCGGCGCGCCGAGAGCTCCAAGATCAAATAGTCGGTGTTCGCGGTGGCGCGCAGGACCGTCCACGGGTGGCCCAGCTCGTTGTTGAACGACCCGGGCGGTGCCACCACCTCCCCGAGCGGCTCAAGCACCGCGGCCAGCAAGTCTTTCGTCGACGTCTTGCCCGACGATCCGGTGATCCCCACGATCGTCAGCCCACCGGCCACCAGCTCGGCGGCCACCGCCGCGGCCAGTTTGGCCAAAGCGGCCAGCACCGCCGCGCCCGACCCGTCGGCGTCGTGCTCGAGAACACCGGCCAGTGCCGGTGCAGTGCTGCGGCTGGGTGCAACCACGATCGCGGGCACCCCGATCGGCCGGGCGGCCAGCACCGCTACCGCTCCGGCGGCCACCGCCGACGCGGCGTGGTCGTGTCCGTCGGCGCGCGCGCCCGGCAGCGCCAAGAACAACCCGCCGGAAGTGACTCTGCGCGAATCGAATTCGACGGTTCCGGTGACATGCAAATCCGCGGCGTCGGTCGGCGAGATGTCGGCTAGCTCACCACCGACGATGTCGGCGATCTGCGCGACGGACAGCTCGATCATCGATGCAGGGCCTCGAGGGCGGCGGCGAGCTCGACCCGGTCGTCGAACGGGAGAGTCTGCCCGCCGCGGGTCTGGCCGGTTTCATGCCCCTTGCCAGTGATCAGCACCACGTCGCCGGGAGCTGCCCACGCGACGGCGTGTTGGATGGCCTCGCGCCGGTCGCCGACCTCGACAACCTGGGCAGCGCCGCCGGCTTCGGCTGCGCCTTCGAGGATCTTGCGGCGGATTGCGGCGGGATCCTCGCTGCGGGGGTTGTCGTCGGTCACGACGACCAGGTCAGCCAGTTCGGCGGCGATCCGGCCCATCGGCCCGCGCTTACCCGGGTCGCGGTCACCACCGGCGCCGAATACCACGGCCAGCCGGCCCTCCGGACGGCGCAGCGATTGCAGCACAGCACCCAATGCGCCCGGCTTATGCGCGTAGTCGACCAACGCGAGGAAGTCCTGCCCGCGGTCTATCTGCTCGACCCGCCCGGGAACCCGGGTCTGCCGTAGCCCGATTGATGCCTGCTCGGGGGAAACCCCAAGCACGTCGAGAATAGCCAGTGCGACAAGGCAATTGGCGACGTTGTATTGGCCCGGCAGCGATACACCGACGCGATGGTGAACCCCGGCGGGGTCGACGGCAGTGAATTCTCCCCCGCAAGCGGGTGGTGCCCCCAGCGCGGCGAGTTCGAACGTCACGTCTTCGGCATGCCAGTGCGCGGGCCGCCCCTGTGCGCTGACGGTGATCGCGTCGTCGGCACGCTCGGCCATCTTCCGACCGGCGTCGTCATCGACGCACACGACGGCGCGACGGGCACGCAGCGGCGACGACGTGTCGAACAACCGCGCCTTGGCTTCGAAGTAGTCCGCCATGGTCGGGTGGAAATCGAGGTGGTCGCGTGACAAGTTGGTGAAGGCCCCGACCGCGAAGTGCACGCCGTCGACGCGTCCGAGTGTCAGCGCGTGACTGGACACCTCCATCACCACGGTGTCGACGCCGCGCTCGGCCATCACCGCCAGCTGGGCTTGTAACGCGGGCGCTTCGGGTGTGGTCAGCGCGCTGGGGACGTCGACGCCGTTGATGCGCAGGCCGACCGTGCCGATCAAGCCCACAGCCCGCCCGGCCGCCCGCAGCCCGGCCTCGAGCAGATATGTCGTCGTTGTCTTGCCCGACGTGCCGGTGACGCCGACGACAGCGACGCGCTCGGAGGGACGGCCGTACACGGTGGCGGCGAGTTCGCCGAGCACACTGCGCGGTTTGGGATGCACGAGTACCGGTTGCCGCGCCTGCTCGGCGATTTCGGCAACCCCGGCGGCGTCGGTGAGCACCGCGGCAGCCCCGCGCGCCAGCGCGTCAGCGATATAGCGCGCACCGTGGGTTGACGCGCCGGGCAGAGCGGCGAACAGGTCACCCGGCTCGACGTCTTGGGCTCGCAAGGTGACGCCGGTGATGCGCAGGTCCGGCACCTTGCTGCCCTCGGCGACGACCGCGCCCACCTGGTCGGCCAGCGTCGATAGCGGCACACCCAAGCCGACGCTGGGGCGCAGCGCAGTTGGCACCGATATCACCTGCCTCTGCCTTTGCTATGCCGCCACTGTCGGCCATGACCCTACCGATTCGGCGAATTCCGGCGATGGAAGTCGCCTGCCGCACGCGTCTGCTCCACGTTGTCACGTTCCATCGCCGCGAAGCCAATACCGTCGGTGTTCAGATTCAACGCGTGATCGCCAACGCGGGCGAGCAGCCTGCGCGAGGCCTCCAGCCAGCTTGCCGCTCTTTTGTCCAGCGCCGCCGCAGAGGCACCCACCCAGCCCGGCTGGGCGGCCGCGATCTGGTTGTCCGACGACAGATGGGCACTCGCCAGATCCTCACCGTGCGCGGACACCTGCGCCGCCGAGCACGCCAACGCCTCCAGGTCTACCCGAAGCCTTCCCTCGGCCGCCATCGCCACCTCCCGACCATTCTCCGAATAGCAGCAGCTGGTGGCCGGCCGCAAATCACTTTGCGGCTACATGGCTTGCAATGTGAGCGGCGGCCCGGGATCGGGTGACAGTGGGACGTTTTCGCGCTGCAGCAGCCAGCCGGCGATGTTGTGGAACAGCGGCGCGGCCGAGTGGCCCTGTGTGCCGTCCGAGTTGCGCTCCGGGTTGTCCATCATGACCCCCACGACATACCGCGGATCGTCGGTGGTGGCGATGCCGGCGAATGTGATCCAGTAGACGTTGTCGAAGTAACATCCACACGCCGGGTTGATCTGCTGCGCCGTACCGGTTTTGCCGGAGATCTGGTAGCCGTCGATGGCGGCGGCCGGCCCGGTCCCCTGCTGATTGCCTGTCGGATCATGCTGTACGACCCCGCGCAGCATGTTGCGCACAGTCCGAGCCGTCTCCGGCGATACCACCCGAACCCCTTCTGGGCGTGGCTCTTCGGTGCGGGCGCCGTCCGGCGCGACGGTGGCCTTGATGATCCGCGGCGGCATCCGCAGGCCGTCGTTGGCGATGGTCTGGTACATGCCCGTCATCTGCAGCAAGGTCATCGAAAGGCCTTGGCCGATGGGCAGGTTGGAGAATGTGCTGCCCGACCACTGGTCGAGGGGCGGAACCAGCCCGGCGCTCTCACCGGGCAGCCCGACGTTGGTGCGCTGTCCAAGCCCGAACTTGCGGAGCATGTCGTAGTAGCGGTCCGGGCCGACACGCTGGGCGAGCATCAGCGTGCCCACGTTGGACGATTTAGAGAAAATTCCGGTGGTCGTGTAGGGCGCGACGCCGTGCGTCCAGGCATCGTGCACTGTGACTCCGCCCATGTTGATCGAGCCAGGCACTTGCAGCACCTCGTCGGGATTGCTCAGCCCGTATTCGATTACCGAGGAGGCAGTGACGACCTTGTTCACCGATCCCGGCTCGAACGGCGAGGTGACGGGGAGGTTGCCCATCTGCTTGTTGCCCTGACGCCCAATGTCCTGAGACGGGTCGAATGTGTTGTCTTCTGCCATCGCCAGCACTTCGCCGGACTTGGTGTCCAGCACGACCGCCGAGACGTTGCGCGAGCCGGAGAGGTTCTTGGCCTGCTGAACCTGCTGCTGGACATAGAACTGGATGTCGTCGTCGAGGGTCAGTTGGACTGTCGAGCCGTTGACCGCCTTGTGCTGGTTGCGGTAGCTGCCGGGAATGACAACCCCATCGGAGCCGCGGTCGTAGGTGATCGAGCCGTCGGTGCCGGCCAGCTCGGCGTCCATGGAGTCTTCTAATCCGAGCAATCCGTGGCCGTCCCAGTCGATTCCGCCGACGATGTTGGCCGCCAGCGATCCGCCCGGGTACTGGCGCAGGTCTTGGCGCTCGGTGCCCACCTCGGGGTATTTGGTGGTGATCGCGGTGGCGATCGCCGGGTCGACAGCGCGGGCCAGATAGACGAACGTCTCGTCACTGCGCAGCTTCTTGAGCAGGGTGGCCTTATCCGGCTTGTTGTTCAGCCGCAGCGCCACCTCCTTGGCGATGTCCGTCAAACGCTGTTGCGGGTCAGGGGCTTTGGCGTTCTTTTGTTTGGCTTCCGCGAGCTGCTTGTGGATCCTGCGCGGCTGGAAGGTCAACGCGCGCGCCTCGATGGTGAAGGCCAGTTGGTCGTTGTGACGGTCGATAATGCTGCCGCGCAAGGCCTTTTGGACATCAGTTACCTTGAGCTGTCCGGCGGCCTCCGCGCGCAGCCCGGATGCTTGCGGCACCTGTAGGTAGAACAGCTGGGCGGCCGCTACCGCAAGCGCCAGGAAGATGACCGCGTTGCCTGTCCGGTGCCGGAACACGAACGAGGCGCCGCGGGTCCCGAGCTCTACCGCCTGGCGGGTACGACGGTCGCGCGCGGAGCGGGCCGGGGGGCTGGCTTTCGCGGGCTTCTTCGGTTTCTTGGCGTTGACACCGCGGCGGGGCGCCGGCCGCGACGATCGGTCTGCGCGGCTCACCGGCCGGCGCCAGGTGTCGTGACGGTCAATGGGCCGAACTGCTCGCCGATCAGCGGTGCCGCGGGTGGCGCGGCGAGGTGCGGTGGGCCCGCAGGCGGCGCGGCGGCCGGTGGCGGAACTGCGGCGGGAGGGCCTGCCGGGACCGGCATTGCGGGAACGGGCAGCGCAGGAACGGGCATTGCCGGTATGGGCATCGCGGGGGCAGGGGCTGCCGCGGGCGGCAACGCCCAGGTCACCCCGGTGAGGGCGACTCCCTGACCGTCT
>DAIODV010000048.1:0-8086 GCA_036746615.1 Mycobacterium sp. | reverse complement strand
GGCCGCGCCGTCTGGGGTGCGGACCATAACGCCGGGTCCGGGGGGCACCGGGACGCCCGGCGCACCGTTGCCGGGCAAGACGCGCGTCGGTACCTCGACCGGGTTCCCTGGTGGGGCCGGAGCCTGCGCCGGTTTTTCTTCCGGCAGCTTGGTATTCAGCGGCGGCGGCGAAACCCCTTGGGCGGGTTTGGGAGTACCGACCACCACCCAGTTTCCGGACGGGTCCTGGATCAAGTGTGCGGTGTCTCTGCTGGGGATCATCCCGAGGCCGCGCGCGGCCTCGGCCAGTGCAGGTGCGGATTCTGCCTCGAGCACATCTCGCTCGAGCGCTTCCTTCTGCTGCTGCAACAGGCGGTTCTCCTGGCGGGCACTGCTCAGCTTGTAGGACCGCTCGGCGGAGTCGGTGGACAGCCACAACGTCAGGCCCAGCCCGGCGCCGAGAGAACCAATCACCAGCACCACGAACGGCACCTTGGCGGCCAAGGTCCGCGGCCGCAGGTCGATCGATGCCAGTCGGCTGAGCAGACGCTCCCGCAATGGCGGCCGAATAACTTTGGGCGCCTTGGCTTTCCGCGCCTTCGCCCGCGCCTTGGCCTGGCTGGCGTTCTTCGGCCGGGCCGGCCGCTCTACGGGCCGGGCGATCGGGTTGGTCTGCGGTGCCGAGGCTTTCCCGGCGCGCGGACGACCGCGACGCGCAGGAGCCGCATCGGGCTGTCTGCGCGTGGCGCTCCGGGAGGCGCCGCCCTGCGCGCGCCGACGATCGCCGCCGCGCGGCGGTGGTGTTTCACGCTTGGCTTTCATCAGCTTCCCCTCCTCACTGCCTCATGTCCCGACTTCACGCGTTGCAAAGCACGCAATCTCACCGGTGCACTTCGCGGGTTCTGCTGCACCTCGGCATCGCCGGCGCGCTGCGCACCGCGCGTCAGCGACATGAATTGCGGTCCGTGCCCGGGCAGTTCGACCGGTAGATCCGGCGGTGTGCTCGAAGTCGTCGCCTGGGTGAACACCTTCTTGACGATGCGGTCCTCGAGCGACTGGTAGGCCAGTACCACGATGCGTCCATCGGTGGCCAACGCCTCCAGCGCGGCGGGCATCGCGTGTCGCAACGCGTCCAACTCGCCATTGACCGCAACACGCAGCGCCTGGAATGTCCGCTTGGCCGGGTGTCCGCCGGTACGCCGGGCCGGCGCCGGAACCGCTTGGTAGACAACCTCTACCAGCTCGCCGGTCGAGGTGAACGGCGTGCGGGCGCGACGCCGGATGATGTGGGTGGCGATGCGGCGCGCGAAGCGCTCCTCGCCGTACCGGCGCAGAATGTCGGTCAGAGCGGCTTCGTCGTAGGTGTTGACGATTTCGGCGGCACTCAGCGCAGCAGTGGGGTCCATCCGCATGTCCAGCGGCGCGTCGTGGGAGTACGAGAAACCGCGCTCACTGCGATCGAGCTGCATGGACGATACGCCCAGATCGAAGAGCATGCCGTCAATGGATTCTGTTGCAGCGTAGCCAGATTGGGCCAGAGCCTCGCCGATCCCGTCATACCGGATCTGGATCAGCGTGAGCCGGTCAGCGAAACGCTCTAGACGCTTGCGGGCAATATCGAGCGCGGTCGGGTCGCGGTCGATGCCGATCAGCCGTAGTCCGGGCAGCTCGGTCAAGAACCGCTCGGCGTGCCCGCCGGCACCGATGGTCGCGTCGACGAGCACCGCCCCGGTTCCATCGGGACGGTGACGCGTGAGCGCCGGGGTGAGCAGTGCGACGCAGCGGTCGAGCAGCACGGGCACATGGCCGAAACCACCAGTGGCGTCAGGCATGACAACACCTTCCCGCCCGGCGCGAAGGGCGTCGAGGCCAGTCGGCGGCCGACCCGCCGCGCCCGGCTGCGCCGCGCTTGCGATCGCCCGCACATCGAGGTCCCTGTCCGACAGCACGAACCTGGCGTTGGGGAAGTACGTCAGGGTCGGTTCGGGCAGAGGCCACGTTGCACGGGCACGCGCCTCAGATAATGTCGCCGAGTGCTTCATCGCTGGCTGCGGAGAAGTTCTCTTCGTGGGTCTGCTGGTATTCCTGCCAGGCCTGCGCGTCCCAGATCTCGAGGTAGTCAACCGATCCGATGACCACGCAGTCCTTCGAGAGGTTCGCGTAGCGACGGTGGTCGGCCGATAACGTGATCCGGCCCTGGGCGTCAGGATGCTGTTCGTCGGTGGCGGCGGCCAGATTTCGCAGGAATGCTCTGGCGTCCGGGTTGCTTCTTGATGCCTTACTCGCGCGGCGGGCAAGTTGCTCGAATTCCGCACGGGGATAAACAGCCAGGCTGTGGTCTTGGCTCTTGGTGACCATCAACCCTCCTGCCAGCGCGTCGCGGAACTTGGCGGGCAGCGTTAGCCGCCCTTTGTCGTCGAGCTTTGGGGTGTAGGTGCCGAGAAACATCTGGCCACCTCCCCGCCTTTCGACTTCCGCCACCATACCCCACAATCCCCCACTGCGCTCCATTTAACGGCAAGAAGATCACCGTTTTATCTCGTTTCAGCAGGTTCTCTGCCACCTAGCAAACCAACGCGCCCCAACGCGGGACGCGCCGCATTCGCGGTGAACCGCCTTTGAGCTGCGGTTATGGCCTAAGTGGGGCGGAGTGGGGTGACGATGAGCATCGTCGTCGCAGGTACTGACTCACCAGGCACAAAACAAAAGGGCAGCCGAACCGGCTGCCCGTGCGTTCGCGTCTGGCGTTATTCCTCGAAGCGGCGGCGGAATCGATCTTCCATGCGGCTGGTGAAGGAACCGCTGGAACCCTTGCCGCGGCGCTGGCGCGCGCCTGCTGCCGGCCCCGGGCGCTCTCCCCGACCCGACAGTCGCGGCCCGGTGATGGCGAGCACCACGCCGGC
Source organism: Mycobacterium sp. (assembly GCA_036746615.1). Taxonomy (GTDB): domain Bacteria; phylum Actinomycetota; class Actinomycetes; order Mycobacteriales; family Mycobacteriaceae; genus Mycobacterium. The sequence goes on along the minus strand of DAIODV010000048.1, from coordinate 5,204 downwards.
GAACATCACCACAAAGCCGAGGACGGACAGGATCGGGAACGTTCCGATCATGGCAGCTTTAAATGGGATGCCGCAGACCAGCATCGCGAGACCGAGCACAAACAGCGCCGCGCCCTGTAGCCGTCGCCGTGCAGTCGGCGCACGCAACCCGCCGCCGCGAACACTGGAGGCGAATTTGGGGTCTTCGGCATAGAGAGCGCTCTCGATCTGGTCGAGCATCCGCTGCTCATGATCGGAGAGTGGCATTCGTCCCTCCTTGCCGAAAAGCTGTACGTAACTACCGATAGCACGTGTATGCCCGCTGCGTGGGCTACTAATCAGAATGATACGAGGTCAATCAGCGTCATACCACTGCTTCGGTCGCTGATTGTAACCGGCACCCCATGACGAACCGCGCACCGCCGCCGCGCCCGATAATGGGAACCGAGCACGGCATCAGACGACCGACGAGGAGACCCGCGAGTTGGCGACATTCCTCATCAACCTGCCGCCGCAAGATATGCAACGGCGCCTGGGCGACGCGTTGGGCGTCTACGTCGACGCAATGCGCTACCCCCGCGGCACCGAGAACCAGCGTGCCGCCATGTGGCTGGAGCACACCCGGCGACACGGCTGGCAGGCTGTGGCCGCTGTGGAGGTCGATGGCCCGGCCGGCGCCGCGCCATCGTCCACCGAACTGAGCGATGCACCACTGCTGGGCGTCGCCTATGGCTACTGTGGCGCACCCGACCAGTGGTGGCAGCAGCAAGTCGTGGCCGGGCTGCAGCGCGGTGGTTTCGCCGGCCCGGAGATCGCGAGGCTTATGGCCAGCTATTTCGAGCTGACCGAGCTACATATTCATCCCCGCGCCCAGGGTCGCGGTCTGGGAGAAGCCTTGGCGCGGAGGCTTCTTGCTGACCGCGGCGAGGCCAACGTGCTGTTGTCGACCCCCGAAATCAACGGCGAAGCCAATCGCGCCTGGCGGTTGTACCGCCGGCTGGGCTTTGTGGACATCATTCGCGGCTACCACTTCACCGGCGACCCACGGGCGTTTGCGATTCTGGGGCGCAAGCTGCCGCTATAGCCGCACACTGCCGCGATGAGGTCTGGCACGATGACCTGGTGCGTGTCACCCGTCGTCGTCTTGCGGCTTTGACGATGCTTTTCCTGGTGATACCGGTGCTCGCCGGATGCGTCCGGATCAAGGCGTCGATCACGATCTCCCCCGACGACCTGGTGTCCGGGGAGATCATCGCGGCGGCCAAACAACGCAACGCTTCCGACTCGGGCCCGCAACTGGATCCCAACTTGCCGTTCAGCGAGAAGGTGGCGATCTCAAAGTATGACCGTGACGGCTATGTGGGTTCCCAGGCGGTGTTCTCCGACTTAACGTTCGCCGAGCTGCCGGAGCTGGCGAATATGAACTCCGACGCCCAGCGCGTGAATCTGTCGCTGCGCAGGGCCGGCGACCTGGTGATCCTGGAAGGACGGGCCGACCTGACGTCGCTGACCGATCCCGACGCCGACGTCGAGCTGTCGGTTGCGTTCCCCGGCTCGGTGACGTCAACCAACGGTGAGCGGGTGGATCCCGAGACCGTGCAGTGGAAACTCAAACCCGGCGTCGTGAGCACGATGTCCGCGCAGGCCCGCTACACCGATCCGAGCACCCGCTCCTTCCGCGGCGCGGCTCTTTGGCTGGGCTTATCGTCGCTCGTGGTCGCGGGCCTGGTGGCACTACTGGCCTGGTACAGCCGCGACCGTTCGCCGCGGTTTACCGAGCCAAGCTCTCACGCCGACGGCGACCAATAGTCGAGCAGTTCGGAGAACGTCTCGAACGCCGGCGCAGAATTGCCGTACGTGGCTTCAAAATGGATGCTCAGCGGAAAGCCCAGGTCGCCGACCCCGTCGATGATCCGTTTGTACAGATCGAGCATGAGCTTGCGCTTCTGGGCAGGTTCGGTGCCGGCCAACGTCTTGACGAACGCTTGTTCCTCGGCCACGGCGGCGTTGCCGGGATCCTGAATGAGCCAGTTGATGAACCCGACCCGGTTCTCCAACTTGGGCACGAAACCGAACGACAGCAGGATCTCCGGCCGGTGGTCGGTCCGCGTGGCGAACTCAGTCAAGAAACTGACGATCGCGTCGGAGTAGAGCAGCTGGGTCTGCGCGAATGTCGCACCCTGGTCGCACTTGAAATTAAACCGGCCCTGTTCACCCTCGCGGGTGGGAATCAAGATCACGCCGCGGTTGTCCACCAGCTCGCGATAAATCGACAGGGCGTCGGTCGGCGCGACGCCGGAGCCCTCGCCGTCGGCCATCGTGCGGGGTACACCGACGAACACGATCCCATCGATACCGGCGCCGACTAGATCACCAAGCCGCTGGTGCAACGACTGCTCATCCATGAAAGCGGTTACCTGGCTGCACAATCCACGCACGCCGGGCAACTCCGGTTTGATGATCGACCAGAAATCCATCACATCGAGCTTCGGCTTCATCTCGACGGGCCGGTCATCCTCCTCCTCGATCAACCCAGGCATCATCAGGTGCCCGATCCGCCCGTCGAGACCAGTTTCCGCGGAGAGCTGCATCACCTTGCGGGCGTCTTCGACTGCCTGCTCCCGACCACGCTCCACATTCGTCGGTACCAGCTCGACCGCGATGGTGTTCAAGGTCAACGGGTTACTCCTCATCAAAGCTGGCCGGTCAGCGAGCGCGGACCACCCGACAGCATAGGGGAGGCCGGTCGGGGCAAAATCCGCTGGACAGTGCGGCGGCGAATAGACTTGGCGGGCCACTGTCAAAGCCGGTCAGGAAGGGGTGTCGCGCTGAGCGTAGAAGCAGCGGCAACCGTCGAGCTGGCTGACACGGTTACCGACCAGTTGCGCAAGTACTTGCGCGACCGGCGCAGTGCGGCCGCCTACATCGGCAGCGACTATGAGCGGCTGACGGCCAGCCTGGAAGATTTCGTGCTCAGCGGCGGAAAGCGGCTGCGCCCAATCTTCGCGTATTGGGGGTGGCGTTCGGTGTCGAGCAAACATGCCGACCCCCAAGTGCTGCTGTTGTTCTCCGCGCTGGAGTTACTGCACGCCTCGGCGCTGGTGCATGACGACGTGATCGACGGCTCGGCGACTCGCCGGGGCCAGCCCACCACGCATGTGCGGTTCGCGGCGCTGCACCGGGACCGCCAGTGGCGCGGGCCGGCCAACCAATTCGGCATGTCGGCGGCGATCTTGCTCGGCGACCTTGCGCTGGCGTGGGCGGACGACATCGTTGCCGGTGTCGATCTGCCGCCGGATGCGCGCGGCCGGGTGCGGCAGGTCTGGGTCGACATCCGCACCGAGTTACTCGGCGGTCAATACCTGGACATCGTGGCTGAGGCCAGCGCCGCCGAGTCGATCGCATCGGCGATGAACGTCAACAGGTTTAAGACCGCCTCCTATACGGTGTCGCGGCCACTGCAATTGGGGGTGGCCGCGGCCGCCGATAGACCTGACGTGCATGCGCTGTTCCACGACGTCGGAACCGATCTGGGTGTGGCATTCCAACTGCGGGACGACGTGTTGGGAGTGTTCGGCGATCCCGCGGTCACCGGCAAGCCCTCCGGGGACGACCTGCGATCCGGCAAGCGGACGGTGCTGCTGGCAACAGCGGTGGAATTGGCCGACCAGTCAGATCCGGCCGCCGCCAAGCTGTTACGAGCGTCGATCGGCACCGACTTGACCGACGACCAGGTCGGTCAACTATGCGAGATCATCGAGCGGGTCGGCGCATTGGCCGCGGCCGAAGACCAAATCCAGACGCTGACGCGGCGGGCGTTGGCGACGCTGGCCGACGCACCTATCCACGCAGCGGCTAGGACTGGGCTGTCCGAGCTTGCCAGATCAGCCGCCAACCGGTCCGCCTGACGCCGATGTCCACGCGCGCGCCCACACCGACTGCCGGCTCGGCTACCGCCCAGGCGCAACACTTTTCACGTTTGCGGGAATTCATCGGAACCGCCGAGGGCCGCCCGGCATTGCTGGGCTGTGCGGGTGCGGCGCTGATTACCGTGGGCGGACTCGGCGCGGGCAGCACCAAACAACACGACCCGCTGCTGGAGTCGCTGCACTTGTCCTGGTTGCGATTTGGGCATGGGCTGGTGCTGTCTTCGGTGCTGCTATGGCTGGGCGTCGCACTGATGCTGGTCGCATGGTTGTGGCTGGGCCGACGGGTGGTCGCTGGCGATGCCAGCGAATTCACCATGGTGGCCACCACGGGTTTTTGGCTGGCGCCGCTATTGCTGTCGGTGCCGGTGTTCAGCCGCGACACCTACTCGTATCTGGCCCAGGGCGCGCTGTTGCGCGACGGCCTCGATCCATATGCCGTCGGACCGATTGAGAACCCGAATCCGCTGCTGGACAACGTAAGTCCCATCTGGACCATCACCACGGCTCCTTACGGTCCGGCATTCATCATGGTGGCCAGGCTGATCACGATGCTGGTCGGCAATCATGTGATCGCCGGAACCATGTTGCTGCGGCTGTGCATGCTGCCTGGGCTGGCACTGCTGATCTGGGCCACGCCCCGGCTGGCCCGCCATCTCGGAGCCAATGCACCTCTTGCGCTGTGGATCTGTGTGCTCAACCCGTTGGTGATCATCCATCTGATGGGCGGCGTGCACAACGAGATGCTGATGGTGGGCCTGATGACCGCGGGCATCGCGTTGACGTTTCAACGCCATCACGTCGCGGGCGTCGCGCTGGTCGCCGTGGGAGTCGCTGTGAAGGCCACGGCCGGAATCGCGCTCCCGTTTCTGGTCTGGGTATGGATGCGCAATCTGCGTGATCGGCGCGGCTACCGACCGCTCGGCGCCTTTGTGGCGGCGGGCGCGCTGTCTTTGCTGGTCTTCATCGCCGTGTTCGCGGTGCTGTCCGGTCTTGCCGGGGTGGGACTCGGTTGGCTGACCGCGCTGGCCGGTTCGGTGAAGATCATCAACTGGCTGACGATCCCGACCGCGACCGCGAACCTGATCCATACCATCGGTGGACTGTTCTTTCCGGTGAATTTCTATGCGGTGCTGCAGGTCACCCGCGCCGCCGGGATCGTGATCATCGCGGTGTCGCTGCCGCTGCTGTGGTGGCGATTCCGGCAGGACGACCGCCAGGCGCTCACTGGGATCGCGTGGGCGATGGTCGTCGTCGTGTTGTTCGCGAAGCGCTGCTCCGCCTCGTAGCGCTCGACGA
>DAIODV010000047.1:11873-14874 GCA_036746615.1 Mycobacterium sp. | reverse complement strand
TGCCGCGCCGCTTCATCGAACATGTGTTCGAGTATGCCACACCCCGCCGACAAGAGTGATGCTGTACGAATGACAGGTGGCCGAGCCGACCATCTTGCTGGTGTCTACTTCCGACACCGACCTGATCACCGCCCGCTCCAGCGGAGCGAACTACCGCTGGGCCAACCCGGCGCGGCTGTTGCCCGGCGAGCTCGCGGAGCTCCTCGACAGCGCCGACATGGTGGTGGCCCGCATCCTTGGCGGCTATCGGGCCTGGCAGGACGGCATCGACACACTGCTGACCAAGGGGATCCCCGTCGTCATGGTCAGCGGCGAGCAATCGCCTGATGCCGATCTGACCGAACGGTCCACCGTGCCCGCCGGCGTTGCGCTGCAAGCGCATATCTATTTAGCCCAGGGCGGTGTGCCCAACCTGCGCCAGTTGCACGCCTTCCTGTCGGACACCGTGCTGATGACCGGCTTTGGTTTCACCGAGCCGGTCAGTACTCCGACCTGGGGTGTACTGGAACGCCAAGCAGCAGATAGCACTGGCCCCACCGTCGCGGTGCTGTACTACCGCGCGCAGCACCTGGCCGGCAACACCGGCTACGTCGACGCGTTGTGTCAGGCGATCGAAGCCGCCGGTGGACGGGCGCTGCCGCTGTATTGCGCATCGCTGCGCACCGCCGAACCCGGGATGCTCGAGGTGCTCGGCCAAGCCGACGCGATGGTGGTCACCGTGCTGGCTGCCGGCGGAGTCAAGCCCGCGACGGCATCCGCCGGTGGCGATGACGACAGCTGGAACGTCGAACACCTTGCCGCACTGGACATCCCGATCCTGCAAGGCTTGTGCCTGACCAGTTCCCGAAAGCAGTGGAGCGACAACGACGATGGGCTCAGCCCATTAGATGTCGCCAGCCAGGTGGCGGTGCCTGAGTTCGACGGACGCATCATCACGGTTCCGTTCTCGTTCAAGGAGATTGACGACGAGGGGCTGATCTCCTACGTTGCCGATCCTGAGCGCTGCGCGCGGGTCGCCGGCCTGACGGTCGCTCACGCGCGCCTAAAGCACGTCGTGCCCGCTGACAAGCGAGTGGCTGTGGTGTTTTCCGCTTATCCGACCAAACACGCTCGCATCGGCAATGCGGTCGGTCTGGACACCCCGGCCAGCGCAGTCAAGCTGCTAAGCGCGATGCGCGATCGGGGCTATCACGTGGGCGAGCTACCCGGCGTGGATGCGCGGGACGGCGACGCTTTGATCCACGCGCTGATCGAACGCGGCGGACAGGATCCCGACTGGCTCACCGACGGGCAGTTGGCTGGCAACCCAATCCGGGTGTCCGCGAAAGACTATCGGGCATGGTTCGCCACTCTGCCTGCCGAACTCACCGATGCGGTCCAAAAGCACTGGGGACCTCCGCCGGGGGAGCTGTTCGTCGACCGGTCAAACGATCCCGACGGCGAAATCGTCATTGCTGCAATGCAAGCCGGCAACATCGTGTTGATGGTGCAGCCGCCGCGTGGTTTCGGGGAGAACCCGGTCGCGATCTACCACGACCCGGACCTGCCGCCCAGCCATCACTACCTGGCCGCCTATCAGTGGCTGGCCCACGGCTTCAGCAACAGCTTCGACGCCCACGCTGTCGTGCATCTCGGCAAGCACGGCAACCTCGAATGGCTGCCGGGCAAAACGCTGGGCATGTCGGCCGCCTGTGCATCGGACGCCGCCCTGGGCGATCTGCCGCTGATCTACCCGTTCTTGGTCAACGACCCCGGCGAGGGCACCCAAGCCAAGCGGCGGGCCCACGCCGTGCTCGTCGACCACCTCATTCCGCCGATGGCGCGTGCCGAAACCTATGGGGACATCGCACGTTTGGAGCAACTGCTCGACGAGCACGCCAGCGTCGCCGCGCTTGACCCCGGCAAGCTGCCCGCCATCCGGCAGCAGATCTGGACGCTGATCCGCGCGGCCAAGATGGACCATGACCTCGGGCTCGCCGAACGGCCGGAAGACGATTCGTTCGATGACATGCTGCTGCACGTCGACGGTTGGCTGTGTGAAATCAAGGATGTCCAGATCCGCGACGGCCTGCACGTCCTCGGCCAAAAGCCAACGGGTGACGCTGAACTCGATCTGGTCCTGGCCATCCTGCGGGCACGTCAGCTGTTCGCCGGTGAGCACGCGCTGCCCGGATTGCGCCAGGCACTCGGTCTGTCCGAGGACGGCAGCGATGAGCGGCAATCTGTCGATGCGGCAGAGGAACAAGCCCGAGAACTGGTAAAGGCGCTGCAGGCCAGCGGCTGGGATCCCGCCGCCGCCGAGCGGCTCAGCGACGATTCCGCCGTCGTTAAAGTATTGCGTTTCGCCGCAACCGAAGTCGTGCCCCGACTGGCCGGCACGGCCGGCGAGATCGACCATGTCCTAAGGGCATTGGACGGCCGATTCATCGCAGCCGGACCGTCCGGTTCGCCGCTGCGCGGGTTGGTCAACGTGCTGCCCACAGGACGCAACTTCTATTCCGTCGACCCGAAGGCGGTGCCGTCGCGGCTGGCCTGGGAAACCGGTGTGGCGATGGCCGATTCGCTGCTGGTGCGCTACCGCGACGACTACGGAAGCTGGCCGCAGTCGGTTGGCCTGTCGGTGTGGGGCACCTCGGCAATGCGCACGTCCGGCGACGATATTGCGGAAGTCCTTGCGCTGCTTGGTGTTCGGCTGGTGTGGGACGATGCCTCGCGACGGGTCGTCGACCTGGCGCCGATCCCGCTCGCAGAGTTGGGCCGACCCCGCATCGACGTGACCGTGCGGATTTCGGGTTTCTTCCGCGATGCGTTCCCGCACGTGGTGGCGATGCTCGACGACGCCGTGCGGCTAGTCGCCGACCTGGACGAATCCGCCGATGAGAACTACGTGCGCGCCCACGCCCAAGCAGACCTCACACAGCACGGCGACCAACGCCGAGCGACCACAAGGATTTTCGGCTCCAAGCCGGGCACCTATGGCGCCGGGCTGCTGCAGCTGATC
>DAIODV010000047.1:8584-11859 GCA_036746615.1 Mycobacterium sp. | reverse complement strand
GACAGCCGCAACTGGCGCGACGATGCCGATTTGGCGCAGGTGTACACCGCCTGGGGTGGCTTCGCCTACGGGCGCGGGCTTGATGGCCGCCCGGCCGAAGACGATATGAACCGGCAGTACCGCCGCATCGCCGTCGCCGCCAAAAACACCGACACCCGTGAGCATGACATCGCCGACTCCGACGATTACTTCCAATACCACGGCGGCATGGTGGCCACCGTGCGGGCGCTGACCGGTCAGGCGCCTGCCGCTTACATCGGCGACAACACGCGCCCCGACGCCGTAAGGACGCGCACGCTGTCAGAGGAAACCACGCGGGTCTTCCGGGCCCGGGTCGTCAACCCGCGCTGGATGACCGCGATGCGCCGACATGGCTACAAGGGCGCCTTCGAGATGGCCGCCACCGTCGACTACTTGTTCGGTTACGACGCCACCGCGGGCGTGATGGCTGACTGGATGTACGAGCAGCTCACCGAGTCCTATGTGCTGGATCTCGAGAACCGCAAATTCATGGCCGAATCCAATCCGTGGGCGTTGCACGGGATGGCTGAGCGGCTGCTGGAGGCGGTGAGTCGTGGCATGTGGGCCGAACCGCAACCGGCCACTCTTGACGCGCTACGCCACGTGCTGCTGGAAGCCGAAGGCGACCTCGAAGGCCTTTAGACTGACGCGATGTCTACGAGCTTCGCCGACGTCGCCAACGCGCAATACGTTCTGCTGACGACTTTCACCAAAGACGGGCGCCCCAAGCCCACTCCGGTATGGGCCGCTTCCGACGGCGATCGCCTGCTGGTCATCAGCGAGGGGAAAGCATGGAAGGTCAAGCGGATCCGCAATACTCCGCGGGTCACGTTGGCGGTGTGCGATGTCCGTGGCCGCCCCAAAAGTGAACCCATCGAGGCGATCGCGACCATCCTCGACAAGTCACACAACGGCTCCGTTTACGACGCCATCGGCCGCGAGTACGGCGTCGTCGGGCGGGTTTTCAACTTATTCAGCAGGCTGCGCGGCGGCATGCAGAACAACGTGGGCCTGGAGTTGCGCCCCGCGAGCTAAGACAGGTGTTCGCCGAAGAACGCGAAGACCCGCGCCCACGCATCCTCGGTAGCGGCCTGGCTATAGCCGAACCCGGCAATCCGTAGCAGCGGCTGGGCGGGCAGCTTGTTGGCAAAGCTGTGCCCGGCGCCCGGATAGACCTTGACGTCGTTGGGGATGGCTTTTTGGTCGAGCACCCGTTGCAGCTTCTTCGGTGCCCCGACGCCGAGCGGGTCACGGCCGCCGAGGCTGGCCACAACCGGGCACGCCCCGTCGAGGGTTTCGCTGAGCTCGCGCGGCAGGGGAGTGCTGTAGAACGGTGCCGAGGCGGCAAAACCCTTGGGCGACATCACTAATGCGAACCCGCCGCCCATGCAGAACCCCGTGATGCCGACGCGGCCGGTGCATTCCGGCAGGGACAGCAAGTGGTCGCGGGCTGCCAACACGTCATCGAGCGCGCGCCCGCGTTTGGTCAGCAGGTCCCGCATGACTTTGGTCACGCATCGCGCCCAACCGCCCCGCGCGAACATGTTCGGGGTCAGCGCGACATATCCCGCCGCGGCGATGTGGCTGTTGATCGACTGCTTGTCCGGCCCGTAACCCATCGCATCGTGAATGACCACCACACCCGGCCAAGGCCCCTGCCCTTCGGGAACATCGAGCAGCGCGTCGATGGGGCCGGCCGGGGTATCGATCTCGATTGTCGTCACGTCAGCCATCTAACCGCGCTGTTGCGGTCGACGGAACTCCCGCGGCGGCCCGCGACGTTGCCATCTCATGGTGTCGCGACTGTTTGTCCTCTATGCCGTCGTTGAGCTCGCCGTGGTGGTGGCGCTGGCCTCGACGATCGGGCTGGCCTGGACACTGCTGCTGTTGCTGGCCGCGTTCCTTGCCGGGATCACGCTGGCGGGCTCGCAGCTCAAGCGCCAGCTCACGCGCCTGCAATCCGGGCTGACCACGGCCAGCGACGGCGTGTTGGTCGCGCTCGGCACGGTGCTGGTGGTGGTTCCCGGCTTGGTCACCTCGGTTGCCGGGCTGCTGCTGCTGTTACCGCCGACCCGGGCGGCCGCGCGCCCAGCGCTGGCGGCGATGGCCAGTCGCGGCGTCGACCGGCCGGCGCCGGACTACATCGACGGTGAAGTGTTAGACGTCACCGACGTGACGGAGGTCGACCCGCCGGTGTTGCCGCGCCGGCCCAAGTAGACGCTATATAGCGTGACTACCGTCCCGACCACGCTGTTGGTCAACGGCCGGGTGCACAGCCCGTCGCATCCCGATGCGACCGCGATGGCGGTCCGCAACGGCGTCGTGGCGTGGCTGGGTAGCGACAACGTCGGCCGCGACCAGTTCCCCGACGCCGAAGTGATCGATCTCGGCGGCGGCTTCGTCGCGCCCGGCTTCGTCGACAGCCACATCCATCTCACCGCCACGGGTCTCTCGCTGACCGGGCTGGATTTGCGTGCTGCGACGTCGCTGCGGCATTGCATGACGCTGATCGCCGACTACGCGGCTGCTCATCCCGACCAGCCGGTGTGGGGTCATGGCTGGGATGAATCCGCATGGCCGGAGAACGCCGCGCCGAGCACCGCGGACCTGGACGCAGTGCTGGATGATCGGCCTGCCTACCTGGCCAGGGTCGATGTGCACTCGGCGGTGGCTTCGACAGGTCTGCGCACACGGGTGGCGGGGCTGTCGTCGGCGAGCGGATTTGCCGAGCAGCAGCCGCTGGTCGGCGACGCGCATCACCTGATCCGCGCCGCCGCCCGGGACCTGCTGACGGATTCTCAGCGCACCGACGCTCGCGTGGCCGCGCTGGACGCCGCCGGCGCCAACGGGATCGTCGCAATACACGAATGCGCCGGCCCGGACATCGGCGGGCTGGACGACTGGCGGGAACTGTGTGCGGTCGACCATGGCGTCCACGTGACCGGCTACTGGGGTGAAGCAGTGACCAGCCCGGCGCAGGCAGTTGCGCTCATCGAGGAAACCGGCGCGGCAGGGCTGGCCGGTGACCTGTTCGTCGACGGCGCCCTTGGCTCGCGCACCGCCTGGCTGCATGAGCCCTACGCCGACGACTCGGAGCGAATCGGCGCCTGCTACCTGGATCCGGAGGTCATCACCACCCACGTGCGGGCGTGTACGGAGGCCGGTGTGACGGCGGGTTTCCACGTCATCGGCGACGCCGCGGTCTCGGCGGCCGTCGCCGCTTTCGAGCGGGTGGTCGACGCCCTCGGTGTGGC
>DAIODV010000047.1:2758-8574 GCA_036746615.1 Mycobacterium sp. | reverse complement strand
CCGCCGCGCCCCTCCTTTCGCCCCAGCGCCACTCCATCGCCAGCCCGGCCGGCTGGGCGCCCTCGCTCGAGCGGGTGGTCGACGCCCTCGGTGTGGCGGCGGTGGCCCGGTGTGGTCACCGCTTGGAGCACCTAGAGATGGTGACGTCAGATCAGGCGGCCAAGCTGGGCGCGTGGGGCGTGATGGCGAGCATGCAACCCAATTTCGATGCGCTGTGGGGCGGCCCTGACGGCATGTATGCCAGCCGTCTCGGTGTCGACCGAGCCCCGGATCTCAACCCGTTTGCGCTGTTAGCATCCCAAGGCGTGGCCCTCGCGTTCGGATCCGACGCCCCGGTGACCGGACTCGACCCCTGGGCGACGGTCCGCGCGGCTGCCAACCACCACACAGCAGGCAGCGCGATCTCGATGCGAGCAGCATTTGCCGCGGCCACCCGCGGCGGGTGGCGAGCCGGTGGCACCCGAGACGGGCTGATGGGCAGCTTGGTTCCCGGGGCGCCCGCGTCCTACGCCGTCTGGGACGTCGGCGACCTCGATGTCACTGCACCAAGTGACGCGGTCCAGCGCTGGTCGACCGATCCGCGCTCGAGAGTGCCCGCATTGCCGCGGCTAGGCCCGGCGGATCCATTGCCCCGCTGCCGGCAAACCGTGCACCGGGGTGTCGTCATCTATGGCTAAGGGCAACAGGCGATTTGACCGCCGGAAGCGGCCAGGGGAGGACACCGAGGTCATCCCCGCGGTCGACGACGACGACACCGGCGTCATCCCCGCGGTCGACGACGACGACGACTTTGACCAGGAGCCCGAGCCGAGAGCCGACGGCAACCGCGTCCTTGAAATAGCGACCCACCTCGGTCATCGACTGATCCAGCTTGCCGGTGCGCTGCTGGTATGGCTGGGCGACGAACTGCGCAGGCGGTTACCGCAATTCGGCCGAGCCCTGCGGCCGCGCCTGACACGGCTTGGCGCAGCCATCGTTGCCGGTCTGCTGCTGTGTTCCAGCTATCCCGGGTTCAACTGGTGGTGGGCCGCCGTCATCGCGTTTGCCCTGTTGGCCTGGGTGCTGACGCATTCGGCCACCTCACCGCCGGGCGGATTCGGTTACGGGTTCCTGTTCGGCTTGGCGTTCTATCCGCCGCTCATCCACTGGGTCAGCATCCTCGTCGGTGCTACCCCGTTGCTGGCGTTGGTGACAGTGTGCGCGCTGTTTCCCGGGCTGTTCGGTCTGCTGGCAGTCGTGGTGCGGCGGCTTCCCGGCTGGCCGATCTGGTTCGCGGTGTTGTGGGCGGCGCAGGAGTGGTTGAAGTCGACGGTCCCGTTCGGGGGATTCCCGTGGGGCGTGGTGGCTGCGGGCCAGACTGAGGGCCCGTTCTTGCCGTTGGTCCGGCTGGGCGGCGTTCCGCTGCTGTCGCTGGCGATCGTGCTGGTTGGTTGCAGTGCCACCGCGATCGCTCTCGAGATCGCGTCCTGGCTGCGGGCCTCTCGCAGCGAGATGGCCGAATCTCCGCCGGCCGTGATGCTGCCCGCGGTCTGCATCTGCCTCGTGTTTTTCGCCACGGCGGCCATCTGGCCGCAGGTCCGCCATTCCGGCACCGGCTCGGGCAACGAGCCCGTCGTCACCGCGGCGGTCGTCCAGGGCAACGTGCCGCGGCTCGGCCTGGAGTTCAATGCGCAGCGTCTTGCGGTGCTGGCCAACGATGTCCGGGAAACCCGCCACCTGGCCGACGATGTGCATGCCGGGCGCGCGCCCCAACCTGACTTCGTCGTATGGCCCGAAGACGCGTCGGAAGTCGACCCGCTGCGCAATCCCGATGCGGCGCAGCAGATCTCGGCAACAGTCGACGCGATCGGCGCGCCAATCCTCGTCGGTACCGTGCTCGACGTCGCTGGCCGGTCGCCTGGCACCCCGGCGCAAACCAACACCGTGATCGTCTGGAACCCGAAGACCGGACCCGGCGATCGCCACGACAAGCGGATCGTGCAGCCGTTCGGGGAATACCTGCCCTGGCGCGGCTTCTTCCGGCATCTGTCCGGGCTCGCCGACTGGGCCGGCTATATCGTTCCCGGCTCCGGAACCGGGGTGGTACATGCCGCTGGCATTCCGGTGGGCGTCGCGACCTGCTGGGAAGTGATTTTCGACCGCGCGTTGCGAGACTCGGTCCGCAACGGTGCCGAGGTGCTCGCCGTCCCCGCGAACAACGCCAACTTCAACCAGACCATGAGCGAGCAGCAGCTGGCCTTCTCGAAGCTTCGCGCCGTGGAGCTCGACCGCTACGCCGTGGTCGCCAGCAACGTGGGCATCTCCGCACTGGTCACACCCGACGGCCGCGAGCTGGTCCGGACAAGCTTCTTCGAGCCCGCCTACCTGGACAATCAGGTGCGCCGCAAAACGACGTCGACACCCGCCGCGAAGTGGGGCCCGATCGTGCAGGGAACTCTGGTCGGGGTAGCTGTTGCGGTCCTAATCGCTGCGATGCTGCACAATGGATGGTTCACGGAGCTCAACCGTCGTCTGTCGGAGTTGACCGAAAGTGTCAGCCGAGCAAAGGAACAGCCCGACGACGACCCGCTCGACGACGACGTCGCTGCGCTCGACGGGGGCGGCCGCCATTCAGCCCGGCATGGGCCAGACAAAGGAGACATATGACCCGCGCCGACGACGATGCAGAGCGTAGCGATGAGGAGGAGCGGCGCACGACCGTTGCTGATTCGGTGTCGCACGGCGCTGCGGGCGATCGCCCCACCCTGCGCACCCTGGTGATCATCCCCACATATAACGAGCGGGAGAACCTTCCGCTGATCCTGCGGCGTCTACACCAGGCATGCCCTGGCGTGCACGTTCTGGTCGTGGACGACAGCAGCCCCGACGGCACCGGCGAGCTCGCCGACGAGCTGGCGGCGGCCGACCCCGATCGGCTTCACGTCATGCATCGCACCGCCAAGGATGGTCTGGGCGCGGCCTACCTGGCCGGGTTCGCCTGGGGGCTCAGCCGGCAGTACACGACGCTCGTCGAGATGGACGCCGACGGCAGTCATGCGCCCGAACAACTGCACCTCCTTTTGGAGGCGGTCGATGCGGGAGCCGATCTGGTCATCGGTTCGCGCTACGTCGACGGCGGCAACGTGCAGAACTGGCCGTGGCGGCGCTGGGCGCTGTCCTGGACGGCGAATACCTATGCGCGGCTGGCCCTGGGCATCGGCATCCACGACATCACTGCCGGCTACCGCGCCTACCGTCGGGACGTTTTGCAGAAGATCGACCTGGACGCCGTCGACTCCAAGGGCTACTGCTTCCAGATCGACCTGACCTGGCGCGCGATCAGCAACGGCTTCACCGTCGTCGAGGTGCCGATCACGTTCACCGAGCGGGAGCTCGGGGTGTCCAAGATGAGCGGATCCAATATCCGCGAAGCGCTGGTCAAAGTCGCCCAGTGGGGCATCAAGGGCCGGCTGCACCGCAACCCTGCGGTCGCGGTCAACAAGTGAGCTAGCCGGCGTCAGCTGCCGCGACGGCGCGTCCGGATCAGCTCCAGGCGCTCCTTGAGCAATTCTTCGAGCTCCTCAACCGAGCGGCGCTCGAGCAACATGTCCCAGTGCGTGCGCGGCGGCTTGACCTTCTTCGGCTCGGGCAGGTCACCCTCGATCAGGGTGCCTTCCATCCCGTTACGGCACAGCCAGGTGCCGGGGATCTCGGCGTCGTCGGCGAACGGTACGTCGAATTCCTCGCCGTTCTCGGTGCGGTACCGCGCTATCTGGCGCGGCGCCAAGTCGTGATTGCGGTCCGTCTCGTAACTCACGGCTCCAAGGCGACTGCCTCTTAGGACACGATCAGCCATTGGTACCCACTCCTCTTAATCTCTTCTCAGCAGCTAGCGCCCTAACCAACGTTCGGGCGGTGTGCAGAGTTCCGGCGCAGACGCGACTCGACCATCCATGATACCGGGATCCCGGCAGAACCCCGACTAAAGTCGGCCCCGTGAGCCGTCGCGTCCGCCCGCAGCCGTGCCGCTGGTGTGGACGCGATGTTGCCGACAGCGGGTTGGGCCGTCGCCGCCAGTACTGCCGGCAATCGTGCCGGCAGCGGGCCTACGAGCAGCGAGCCTCGATCACCGGCGCTAGAGGGACGTCGCTGCCTGCCGACGCCGTGGTGCTGTCCGCTGATGAGGCCGCTGACCTGTCCGATCGCGTCTACCAGGTGCGATGCGCGGCAGAAGACGTCGCAACGGCACTTGACGAAGGAGCCGGGGCAACTGAATTGCGCGAACTGTGCGATGCGCTGATGCAAGCCGCGCAGGCCGCCGACGGCTGGCGCTGACCGGGCATAGCTGGCAAAGGCGTGCCACATGCGCTTAGCTCTGGCTAACTGCTGACGGGTACAGTCTCGCCATGGATCGCTGGGCTGCGGACCCAGCCATGAATCAAGCGAGCAAGTCGGTGCGCGGCGCCACTTCTCCGGGTACGAAGCCGGGACGTCAAGCGAGGGGTAGCGGCATGGTTGACCAACTTCAGCATGCGACCGAAGCATTGCGGAAAGCGCTGGTCCAGGTCGAGCGCCTCAAGCGCAAGAACCGTGCACTGGTGGAGCGGTCCAGCGAGCCGATCGCGATCGTCGGAATGTCGTGCCGGTTCCCCGGTGGGGTGGATTCCCCAGACGGCTTGTGGGACATGGTGGCCCAGGGCCGCGACGTCATGTCGGAGTTCCCGACGGACCGGGGCTGGGATCTGGCCGGTTTGTTCGATCCGGACCCTGATGCACCGCACAAGTCGTATGCGCGTGCCGGTGGATTCGTCGACGATGTCGCGGGGTTTGACGCGGCATTCTTCGGCGTCTCTCCAACCGAGGCCCTTGCGACCGACCCGCAGCATCGGATGTTGTTGGAGTTGTCGTGGGAAGCGTTGGAGCGGGCGGGAGTTGACCCGACCACGTTGCGTGGGAGCGCAACCGGTGTGTTCGCCGGGATCATTGCTCAGGGCTACGGCATGCTCGCCGAGGAGATCGAGGGCTACCGGCTGACCGGTATGACCTCCAGCGTGGCGACCGGCCGGGTGGCGTACGTGCTGGGCCTCGAAGGTCCCGCGGTGTCGGTGGATACCGCGTGCTCCTCATCGCTGGTGGCTCTGCATATGGCGGTGCAATCGTTGCGGTCGGGCGAGTGCGATATGGCGCTGGCCGGCGGTGTCACCGTCAACGCCACCCCGACCGTGTTCGTCGAATTCAGCCGGCATCGCGGCTTGTCGCCGGATGGCCGCTGCAAGCCCTACGCCGGAGCCGCCGACGGTGTCGGCTGGTCCGAGGGCGGCGCGATGCTGGTGGTGGAACGGCTCTCGGATGCCGAGCGTCTGGGACATCCGGTGTTGGCGGTGGTGCGCGGCACGGCGGTCAATCAGGATGGCGCATCCAACGGGTTGACCGCACCCAATGGGCCCTCCCAGCAACGAGTGGTGCGCGCGGCATTGGCTAATGCGGGGTTGTCGACGGCCGAGGTGGATGCGGTGGAGGGCCACGGCACAGGCACCACGTTGGGTGATCCGATCGAGGCCCAGGCCTTGTTGGCGACATATGGGCAAGACCGGCCGCAGCCGCTGTGGTTGGGTTCGATCAAGTCGAATATGGGCCACACCCAGGCCGCCGCAGGCGTGGCCGGTGTCATCAAGATGGTGCAGGCGATGCGCCACGACACGCTGCCGGCGACGTTGCACGTCGATCAGCCCAGCCCGCACGTGGACTGGTCGGCCGGGTCGGTCGAGTTGCTCACCGAGGCGCAGCCGTGGCTCGACAAGTTCGGCATCTGTGCCCTACCCAAGCCATTCGATCTG
>DAIODV010000047.1:1569-2748 GCA_036746615.1 Mycobacterium sp. | reverse complement strand
CCGGGGTGAGCTCGTTCGGCTTCGGCGGCACGAACGCGCATGTGATCATCGAGGCCGCGTCGACGGTCGACGAGGCCGCCGAGCATTCAACGGCGCCGTCGGTCGTCCCGTGGGTGATCTCGGCCAAGAGCGCGGCAGCGGTGTCAGCGCAGGCGGCGCGATTGGGCGAATTCATCAGCGCGCGTGAGCAATTGGATCACGCTGACGTGGGCTGGTCGTTAGCAGGCCGGTCGAAATTCGAGCATCGAGCCGTAGTCCTTGGCGCTGACCGCAGCGAGTTGCTCGGTGGTTTGGCGGAGCTGGCGGACGGAATGCCGGGCGCCTCGGTAATCCAGGGACACGCCACTCCGGCGGGCAAGACCGTGTTCGTCTTCCCCGGCCAAGGATCGCAATGGCTCGGCATGGGCGTCGAATTACTCGACACCGCACCGGTTTTCGCTGAGAAAATCAACGCGTGCGCAGAGGCATTCGCCGAGTTCGTCGACTGGTCACTGGTCGACGTGCTACGCGGTGCACCCGGCGCGCCGGGTCTGGACCGCGTCGACGTGGTCCAGCCGGTGCTGTTCGCGGTGATGGTCGCGCTGGCCGAATTGTGGCGATCGGTAGGGGTGCGGCCAGACGCCGTCATCGGCCATTCCCAAGGCGAAATCGCGGCCGCCCATGTCGCAGGCGCACTATCGCTGCGCGATGCCGCGCGCGTCGTCACACTGCGCAGCAAACTTTTGCTGGCGCTTTCCGGCCGGGGCGGCATGGCTTCGCTGGCGTGCAGTGCCGAGAAAGCCCGAGAACTGTTGGCTCCCTTCGGTGAACGCATCAGCATCGCCGCGATCAATGGACGATCCGCGGTAGTGGTCTCCGGTGAAGTCACCGCACTCGACGAGCTGGTCGGCCAGTGCGCTGAGCGTGAGCTGCGCGCGCGGCGCATCGACGTCGACTACGCCTCTCACTCCGTCGACGTCGAATGCATCAGCGAGCAGCTGGCCGAGGTCAAGGAGATCAGACGGGATGAGGCCAGCCGGGCGGCCGCGGTTCTCGGGGCGGACATCGAGTTCCTCGACGCCGGCGACTACCCGCTGACCGAATCGCACGAGCTCGTCGACGCGATCGTGCGCTGCTACCGGCGGGTCGAGCGGGGGGTGGTGGTGAAGCCCCAGCCCGCCGACCCGTCAAAACCCGCCA
>DAIODV010000047.1:0-1559 GCA_036746615.1 Mycobacterium sp. | reverse complement strand
CGAGGTCCTTTCCGGCCTTGAGCCGATTTCCTCGCGCACCGCGTTCTTTTCCACATTGACCGGCGGCCTGCTGGACACCGCCGGCTTGGACGCCGGCTACTGGTATCGCAACATTCGGCAGACCGTCGAGTTCGATCAGGCGGTGCGCGCGGCGTGCGAGCAGGGCTACCGAACCTTCATCGAATGCAGCCCCCATCCTGCGTTGATCGCCGGCATCGAGGACACCTTCACCGACTGCACCGACAGCAACGCCGAACCGATCGTCATTCCCACCCTCGGTCGGGAAGAGGGCGGTATCCGCCGGTTCCTGACCTCGGCCGCGCAGGCCTTCGTCGCGGGCGTGAGCGTGGATTGGCGCGCGGTACTGCCCGGCGCTGAATTTGTCGAGTTGCCGACGTATGCCTTTGAGCGGCGGCGGTTTTGGCTCTCTGGCGACGGCGCCGCTCTTGACGCCGCGGGTCTGGGACTGGGCCCGAGCGAGCATGCATTACTGGGCGCGGTGGTCGAGCTGCCTGACTCCGGCGGTGCGGTGCTGACCGGTCGGCTCTCGACGGCATCGCAGGGCTGGTTGGCCGATCACGCCGTCGATGGTGTGGTGGTCTTCCCGGGTGCGGGGTTCGTCGAGTTGGCGATCCGCGCCGGTGACGAAGTCGGCTGCTCCGTCGTCGACGAACTGATGTTGCAATCGCCGTTGATGCTTCCGGCATCGGGCTCTGTCGCCGTGCAGGTGGTGGTGGGCCCGGCCGAGGAGTCGGGCCAGCGCAGCGTGTCCGTATTCTCCAGGGAGACTGCTGATTCGGTGTGGATCAGCCACGCCACCGGGCAATTGGGTTCGGAATCGATTGAGCCGAGCGCGGATTTGTCGCAGTGGCCGCCCGCAGGCGCGACCGCCGTCGATGTGTCTGACGGTTATCAGCGGTTGGCGGCGCGCGGGTACGAATATGGCTCGGCCTTCCAAGGACTGACCGCATTGTGGCGTCGCGGCGACGAGCTTTTCGCCGAGGTCACCCTGCCGGAAGCGGCCGGCGGCATAGCCGGATTCGGCGTGCACCCGGCGTTATTGGACGCGACATTGCACGCAGCGGTGATGGCTCACCCCGGGGATGGGGTCGCACTGCCGTTCTCCTGGGAGGGCGTGTCGTTGCATGCGGCGGGGGCGTCGGCGGTGCGGGCGCGGATCGCGCCGTCGGGTCCGTCGGCGGTGTCGGTGGAGTTGGCCGACGGGCTGGGGTTGCCGGTGTTGTCGGTGGCCTCGATGGTGGCGCGTCCGGTGTCGCAGCAACAGTTGACGGCAGCGTTGTCCGGCTCGGGTGGAGATCGGCTCTTTGAGGTCGTGTGGTCGCCCGCTTCGCGGGCGTCGCACGCCGAGACGCCGTCATACGAAGTTTTCGAAGCCGCTTCCGGCGGCGACGACGTCGTCGTCGACACCTACGAGCGCACGCATACGGCGTTGGCTGCCGTGCAGTCGTGGCTGATTGAGCGTGACTCGGGTGTGCTGGTCGTCGCCACCCGCGGTGCGATGGCATTGCCGGGTGAGGACGTCACCGATCTGGCGGGTG